>CAZCPK010000217.1:0-7193 GCA_964500755.1 uncultured Anaerolineales bacterium | reverse complement strand
GAGGACGACGGCGAGCCGTTTGAAGTGAAGATGGAGCGGTTGTCCGGAAAGCTGGCAACACAGTTCCAGAAAGCAAATGATCTAGAAAAGTTGATTTGCGATAATCTGGAGGGCTTAGGCTATGAAGTGCCAGTGGCAGAATAAAACTTGGGGTGACATTGCCACTTTAGAATACGGCAAAGGCCTTCGAGACTACAGGGAAAGTGAAGGTCAGTATCCTGTTTTTGGGACAAATGGACAGATTGGCTGGCATACGGAACCTTTATGTCCCCATCCCGGTGTGATCGTCGGCAGGAAGGGGGCCTATCGTGGAATCCACTACTCCGATCAACCTTTTTATGTAATCGATACCGCATTCTATCTCATTCCTACTGAAGGAATCGATCTGAAGTGGGCATACTATCAGCTCTTAACGGTCGATATAAACAGCATGGATAGTGGCACCGCTATTCCTTCAACAAGTCGAGACGCTTTCTATCAAATCCCCGTGAAGGTCCCCCCAATCTCTGAGCAGCGCGCTATCGCCGAGATTCTGGGCAACCTCGATGACAAGATCGACCTCAACCGACAGATGAACGCCACGCTGGAAGGCATCGCTCGCGCTATCTTCACATCGTGGTTCGTGGACTTCGATCCGGTCCACGCCAAGGCGCAGGGCGAAGCGCCCGCCGGCATGGATGCGGCGACGGCGGCGCTCTTCCCGGATGCGTTCGTCGCGTCGGAGTTGGGGCCGATCCCGGCGGGGTGGGAGATATGCCCACTGGATGAAATCGCCCACTACCAGAACGGCCTCGCGTGGAAACGATATGCAGCTGATGAAGATGCAGGAGCCTACCTTTCAGTAATCAAGATCCGCGAGATGCGCATGGACGGTTTCGATGAGAAGAGCGACCGTACCGTCACCGACATCAAACCGTCCTGCAAAGTATACGATGGCGACGTACTGTTTTCCTGGTCAGGCAGTTTGTTGGTCGATATCTGGACCGGTGGAGACGGCGCGCTCAATCAACATCTATTCAAAGTCACATCTGAGCAGTATCCGAAGTGGTTCTATTACTATTGGACCAAGGAACATTTGGAGCGGTTCCAACGCATTGCAGCAGCCAAGGCTACGACGATGGGCCACATCCGACGCCGGGATCTGGCGGCTGCTATGACCCTTGTGCCGCCTGAGTCGGTCTTGAAAAAGATGGATGAAATCATGGCACCACTATTGGAAAAATTCATCCACAATCGACTGGAATCCCGCACGTTAGCCGAACTACGCGACACGCTGCTGCCCAAACTCATCTCCGGTGAGCTGCGCGTCCCAGAGGAAATCAGACAGGATTAACAGGATTGACAAGATGAAAAAGCAAACATCTTGTTCATCCTGTAAATCCTGTCCATAAGGAGCCTTATGCAAGACCAGAACCTGACCAAGACCATTATCGGCTGCGCCTTCAAGGTCCACAACACCCTGGGGTCCGGCTTTCTGGAGAAGGTTTACGAGAATGCCCTGGCTCACGAACTGCGCAAACGCGGGCTGCGTGTGGCTCAGCAGGCGCCCATCCAGGTGACCTACGACGGCGTCCTGGTGGGCGACTTCTACGCCGACCTCTGGGTGAACGAACGCGTTATCGTCGAGCTCAAGGCCGTGCAGACGCTGCACAAACGCCACGAGGTGCAGCTGGTGAACTATCTCACAGCGACGGGCGTCGATACCGGGTTGTTGCTCAACTTCGGCTCGTCCGTGGAGGTCAAGCGCAAATTCCGTCAGTATAAAAAGACAAGACAGGATTAACAGGATTCACAAGATTTTTTCATCCTGTTAATCTTGTAAATCCTGTCCATCCAAATCCTGTCCAACCTGAGGTGACCGATGCCGAACTTCACCGAAAACATTGTTGAAGACGCCGCCCTGGACTGGCTCCGTGACCTGGGCTACACCACGCGCTACGGCCCCGACATCGCGCCCGGCGAACCCGGCGCGGAACGCGAGAGCTACGCCGAGGTCGTGCTCCAGGATCGGCTGCGCGCAGCGCTGCGCCGGCTCAATCCCCACATCCCCCACCAGGCGCAGACTGCCGTCTTCAACGAGGTCGCGCGCAGGGTCACCCAGGCGCCCGGCCCCAATCTGTTCACCGCCAACCACACCGTCCACCGCTGGCTCGTCGAGGGCGTGGACGTTACCTATCACGTGGAGGGCCAGCCCAAGCACGAGAAGGTCTGGCTGGTCGATTTCGCCGCGCCGCGCCGCAACGACTGGCTGGCCGTCAACCAGTTCACCGTCACCGGCGTCAACCGCACCACCTACGCCAAAACGAACCGCCGCCCCGACATTGTCCTCTTCGTCAACGGCCTGCCGCTGGTCGTCATCGAGCTCAAGAATCCCGCCGACGAGAACGCCACGCTCAAGACCGCCTTCAATCAACTGCAGACCTACCAGGCCGACATCGGCGATCTGCTGACCTACAACGCGGCGCTGGTCATCGCGGACGGCACCGAGGCACGCATGGGCACGCTGACCTCGGGCTGGGAGTGGTTCAAACCGTGGCGCCGGCCCGACGCGGACGACGATCCCGCGTCCCAGGCCGAGCCGCAACTGGGCGTGCTGCTGGATACCGTTTTCCGTCCCGCACACGTCCTGGATCTGCTACGCTACTTCACCGTCTTCCAGATCGATGGGCCGCGGATCGACAAGAAGATGGCGCTTTATCACCAATACTACGCCGTCAACAAGGCCGTGGAGAGCACCGTCGAGGCCACCGCGCGCGGAGGTGACCAACGCGCGGGCGTCATCTGGCATACACAGGGCAGCGGCAAGAGCCTCTCCATGCTCTTCTACGCCGGCAAGATCATCCAGCGCCCGGAGATGGCGAACCCTACGCTGGTAGTGCTCACCGACCGCAACGACCTGGACGACCAGCTCTTCGACACCTTCGCCGTCGGGCAGGAGCTGCTGCGTCAGGCGCCCCAGCAGGCTGCCAGCCGCGAGGACCTGAAGGAAAGGCTCAAGGTCGCGTCGGGCGGCGTCGTCTTCACCACCATCCAGAAGTTCTGGCCCGCGGATCACAGCGGCGAGTACGAGACGCTCTCCGAGCGGCGCAACATCGTCTTTATCGCCGACGAGGCGCACCGCAGCCAGTACGGCTTCGACGCGTACGTGGTCGAGCACGAGGACGAAGCCTACATCAGCTACGGCTTCGCCAAGTACGTGCGCGACGCGCTGCCCAACGCCTCGTTTATCGGCTTCACCGGCACGCCCATCGAGCAGACCGACGTCAACACGCCGCGCGTCTTCGGCGACTACATCGACATCTACGACATTCACCAGTCCATCCGGGACGGCGCCACCGTGCCCATCTACTACGAGGCGCGGTTGGCGAAACTGCGGCTCGACGACGCCAAGCGCCCCGAGATCGACCCCGACTTCGAGGCGCTCACCGAGGCGCAGGCGCTGCCGGACCGCGAGCGGCTCAAGAGCCGCTGGTCGCGCCTGGAGGCCATGGTCGGCACCGAGTCGCGGCTGGCGCGCGTCGCTGAGGACATCGTCCACCACTTCGAGCAGCGGCAGGAGGTGCTGGAGGGCAAAGCCATGATCGTCTGCATGAGCCGCCGCATCGCCGTGGACCTCTACGCGCAGCTGATCCAACTGTGCCCCGCCTGGCACAGTCCCCGCGACGACGAGGGCGCGCTCAAGGTCGTCATGACCGGCTCGGCGAGCGACCCCGAGGCGTACCAGATCCATCTCCGCAATAAGCGGCGGCGCAAGGCGTTGGCCGAGCGCTTCAAGGACCCCGACGACGACTTCAGGATCGCCATCGTCTGCGATATGTGGCTCACGGGCTTCGACGTGCCCGCGCTGCACACCATGTACATCGACAAGCCCATGCACGGTCACACGCTGATGCAGGCCATCGCGCGCGTCAACCGCGTCTACAAGGACAAGCCGGGCGGCCTCATCGTCGACTACCTGGGCATCGCCACCGATCTCAAGGAGGCCATGGCGCACTACACGCGCGTGGGGCACGGCGAGCTGCCCGCCCAGGAGCACGAGCAGGCCGTGGCGCTGATGTTCACCGAGTATGAGACCGTCAAGGCTTTGCTGCACGGCTTCGATTACAGCGCGTTCCACGACGGCACCCCGATCCAGCGCCTCTCCGTCATCCCGGCTGCCATGGAGCACATCTTGCAGCAGAAGGACGGCAAGGAGCGCTTTATGGACGCCGTCACGCGGCTCTCCCGGGCCTATGCGCTGGCGATGCCCGACGACCGCGCCGTCGCCATCCGCGACGACGTGGCCTTCTTCCAGGCCGTGCGGTCGTCCTTCGTCAAGGCGACGCCCAGCACCGGCAAGAGCCGGGCGGAGATGGACAGCGCCATCAAGCAACTGGTCTCCGGCGCCGTCACCTCGCCCGGCGTGATCAACATCTTCGAGGCCGCGGGGCTGGAGACGCCGGACGTTTCGATCCTCTCGGACGAGTTCCTCAACGAGGTCAAGCGACTGCCGCACAAGAACCTGGCGCTGGAACTGCTGCGCAAGCTGCTCAACGACGAGATCCAGGCGCAGCGGGGCAAGAACGTCGTCCAGGCGCGCTCCTTCGAAGAAATGTTGCAGCGCTCCATCCAGCGTTACCAGAACCGCGCCATCAACGCCGCCGAGGTCATCACCGAGCTGATCGACCTGGCGCGGGAGATGCGGGCGGCGCAGCAGCGCGGCGAGGAACTGGGTCTCACCGAGGAAGAGATCGCCTTCTACGACGCGCTGGCGGCCAACGAGAGCGCCGTCGAGGTCATGGGCAACAAAGAACTGGCCTTCATCGCCCACGAGCTGGTCAAGACCGTGCGCCAGAACGTCAGCATCGACTGGACCGTCAAGAAGAGCGCGCGGGCCAAGATCCGCATTGCCGTCAAGCGCATCCTGCGGCGTCACGGCTATCCCCCCGACCTGCAGGCCGAGGCCACCAAGACCGTGCTGGAGCAAGCGGAACTCTTCGCGTCGAGCTGGGCGTGAGATAGATGAGTAACAGTATTGTTTGGTGTAGTAAGATTGGAAAAAATAGGGAGGTAAATCTTGCCTGATCAAAACAAGGACGCGACAGAAGAATGGGAAGCGTTCAAGGAATGGCTGCCCGGCGCGCGGATTGCAGCGGTGCATATTCGCAACTTTCGGGGCATCGTCGATCTCAAAATTACGGATTGGAACGATCGCGGCACGTTATTTCTCATCGGTCCAAATGGGAGTGGGAAGTCGACGGTGCTGTATGCTATACGATGGCTTTTTGGGGAACCCCTCGACGATCCTTGTCAACATCTAAAACCTGAAGATCGTGAGGCAGCTATTGAAATTACGGGTAGCATTGAAGGTTCACGGTACGGGAAATTTTTTAATTGGGTGGAAGAAGAACATGGGAGAGCAGAAGAAAATAGCCCTGAAGTAGCTGTGTTATTTACTAAAGACAAACCTGAAGACAAAGATGTAATGGATGAGGCCTGGGCATTGCATAGGGGTGAATCTTGGTGTTTTTGTCAATTTGATGTAGAAAAAAATGAAATTGGAAACGTAATTAAGCAACAAGAAATTAATTCTACCCCAAAAGATATAAAGATTCACGTACTTTCTTTATCTCCTACGGAGGCGAGTGTTAGGGATGCTCCAGGTGAAGTTCGAGAAGTGATGTTGGAATATTTCAAAAGTATCTTTATCAGTAACTCGGGTGACAATGCAGAAGTAAGCATAAGTGTAGAGTACGAAGGTAATTTCCATGAGAGGTATAGTAGATTACAATCAGATACTGAAGACTTGCTTTCGGCTTTTGAAGAAGCAGTAGAGGAAATATCGCATAATCTAGGCTCTCAGCTATACAAACCCAGGTTAGGATTGAAAAAAAGTGTTGGTAAGGCTCTAGAAGAGCATTTTCTTAAAGAAAAGAAAAAAGATGAGATTAAGAATATCCTAGAAGGGATTTTAGGCGACATTGGTGTATTCACCATTAATTTGGAAGAAAGGCCACAACATAGACCGCGGAAAGATTTTCATGAAAAAGGTCATTCGGCTGGCACTCTTCAATCTCTCGCGCTCTTAAATCTCTATGGCTGGATAAAAGCAATGATCCGCTACGAGAAAAAGCCAAATGGAGAGAATACAAAGGGGAAACCCCAAGGAGAAAAACAAAAATCTAAAGTACCATTATTTCTACTCTTGTTAGAAGAGCCTGAGGTTTTTCTTCATCCGCAGTGGGCGCGTGTCTTTTCCGATACCCTTTCGGATTTGAGTGAAGATCGCAAAATGCCGGTTCAGGCAATGGTGACGACTCATTCTCCCATCTTCGCCCGTGTTGATCGGCACAAGCAGTTACAAATCCATCGCGTGGTGCATGATGCAGACCGCCGCTATCGCGTCTACGCCTATTCGGGGAAAGATGACGCGAATGCTCATCTTAAGAAACGACTCAATCATATTGCACAGTTTCATCCCGCCGTGAATGAGCTTTTCTTCGCTAAACGTGTTGCACTGGTTGAAGGCCCTACAGAGATGTGGGTGTTTCCAACCTTTGCTCGTTGGTTGTGGAATAAGGAGTGGGACGAAGATGCAAATAGCAAGCAGGGGCAAGATCCTACTTACAACACCACCCTGGTTCCCTGCGGGCCCAACAATATGAAGGATCTTTCCAGAATACTTTTTAATTTGGGGGTTAACCCAATTGTGATCCATGATCTTGACCCCCTAAAAGGCCAAGAATCCCGTAACAAGAATATCCAGGATGTAGTTGCGTGTTATGGAGATCCTGATATGCAGTTGCGTCGACTGAATCCAGACCTGGAAGGGGTAATGGGGTATGAAGCATATGATGAATATAAGCCATACAATGCATTAATCTTTTTAACCTGGATCTTCAAAGGATATTGGGGAGAAACAAATAAGGAAGGTACTAACTGCGGGAATTGTGTGAGAAGGGAGGGGTTACTCGATTTGATTGCCGATTGGGAAGATGAAAGTAAAGAAGTAAGATCTAAAGAATACAAAAATCCCCCTTTTTCGCCCCTTGTAACACGTGGAACTTGCGGCGTTCCAACTGTGGGCAGTAATTTTCTGTATCTACTTGACGTCATCACCGAGATCTACACGCCACCGGGCGACGAAAGAACCAGGGAAACTTGGCAAATACGCAAGAAGGAGTTCATCCACTACCTACGTAGACGGGGTATAT
>CAZCPK010000216.1:4913-7196 GCA_964500755.1 uncultured Anaerolineales bacterium | reverse complement strand
AGACGCAAGTAAGGAAAGTGTAAACTTAACCATCCGTGAAAATGAACCATCCCGGGAGGTTCACTGAAAAAACACGTCCCTGAACCTTCTTCGTTTGCCCCCTCGCACCGCACTACACGGAAATCCTCAACGTGGTATAATAACGCTCATGAAAGGAAAGTGGCTACAGAAGTGGTTACAAATTATCATAGCGCTTCTTGTCGTGGGCGGCGGGCTCTATTTGGCACTGCGCGGGATGGACTACGCCGAGATCGCAACGGCGTTCCGTCAGGCGCGTTGGGGCTGGATGGGCGTCGTCGCGCTTTTGGTTTTGGTCAGTCTCGTGCTCCGGGCGCAGCGCTGGCGGGTGCTGCTGGGGCGCAGCGTCTCCCTGCAGGACGCCTTCGGATTGATGAACATCGGCTATCTGGTGAGCAACATCCTGCCAATGCGCCTCGGGGATCCGGCCAAGGCCGTGGCCGCCAGCTTGCGAAGTCCCATCACGGCCATGGCGGCGCTCTCCACGGTGGTGGTCGAGCGCATCCTGGACATGCTGACGGTCGTCTTCCTGATGCTGGTGACGCTGCCCTTTATCGTCGCCGGCGACCTGCAGAACTATCTGACCGCCGGCTGGGTCAGCGGCGGTCTGGCGCTGAGCATGCTGGTGGTGCTACTGCTAGTCGCCCGTTTCCCGGACGCGGTCGAGCGCCTGGCCGAACGGATCCTGGCGACGCTGCACATTCCCGGCGCCGAGCGTTGGCTGGAACTCTTGCACAATCTGCTGCTCGGTCTGCAACCGCTGCGCTCACCCCGGGAGGGCGCCCAGCTGGTCTTCTGGTCGCTGGCGCACTGGGGCAGCGTCGTACTCTACTTCCAGCTCGGTCTGCGCGCCTTCGTCGACGCGCCGCCGACGCTGGGCGGGACGGTCGTCACCTGGGCGGCGGCGCTGGGTATGATCCTCCCCGCGCCGGGCGGCATCGGCGCCTACCACAAGGCGGTACAGAGCGCCCTCTCCCTGGCCTTCGGTATCCCCGGCGAGACGGCCCTGGCCTATGCGACAGCGATTCACGCCATCAGCTATCTGACCGCCGTCGCGCTGGGCGCCGGCGCCCTGCTGATCTGGGGACTCTCGCTGAAGAGCGTCATCTCGCGGGCCCAGGGCCTGGAGACGACAGCGGACGAGGAGCCAGCCAAGTCCGAAGCCCTAGCCGGGGCGACAGCCGCTTCCCCCGACGCTTGACCGATTTATACTCCAAATCCGGAGAGAACTCATGCATTATCTCATTACGGGTGGCGCCGGCTTTATCGGCTCCAACTACGCCCACCGCCTCATTGAGCGCGGCAAGCGCGTCACGGTCTACGACAACCTCTCGCGGCGCGGCGCCGACGCGAACGTCGCCTGGCTGCGGGAGACCTTTGACGCGCACGCCTTCACCCTGGTCCAGGGCGACGTGCGCAACGCCGCCCTGCTCGGCGCCGCGATGCGCGACGTCGACGTCGTTGTACACCTGGCGGGCCAGGTCGCCGTCACGACCTCGGTGGAACGTCCGCAGCACGACTTCGCCGTCAATGCGCAAGGAACGTTCAACGTCCTGGAGGCGGCCCGCCTCGCGGAGCGTCCGCCCATCGTCCTCTACGCCTCCACCAACAAGGTCTACGGGGGCATGGAGAACGTCGTTGTAGAAGAGACCGAGAGCCGCTACCGCTACCGCGACTATCCCTACGGCATCCCGGAGACGCGCCGGCTCGACTTCCACTCGCCCTACGGCTGCTCCAAGGGCGCCGGCGACCAGTACACGCGCGACTACGCCCGCATCTACGACCTGCCGACCGTCGTCTTCCGCCAGAGCTGCATCTACGGCCCCCGCCAGTTTGGCATCGAGGATCAGGGCTGGGTCGCCTGGTTCGTCATCGCCGCGCTGCTGGACCGGCCCATTACCATCTACGGCGACGGCAAGCAGGTCCGCGACGTCCTCTTTATCGAGGATCTGCTGGACGCCTACGACGCCGCCGTCGAGAAGATCGACGTGATCGCCGGCGAGGTCTTCAATATGGGCGGTGGTCCACGCCGCACCCTCGCCATCTGGCAGGAGTTTGGGCCGCGGCTGGAAGCGCTGTTCGGACGCCCTATCCCCGTCTCTCAAGGGCCGTGGCGTCCCGGCGACCAACGGATCTACGTCTCGGACATCCGCAAGGCCGAGCAGATGCTGGATTGGACGCCGCAGGTCGACGTCGCAGAGGGGCTGCAACGGCTCTACACCTGGGTCTGCGACCACCGCGACCTGTTCGAAAGCGTTATGCACT
>CAZCPK010000216.1:0-4903 GCA_964500755.1 uncultured Anaerolineales bacterium | reverse complement strand
CAGAATCCAGACCGCGGAGGTCTCAGTTTAGTGCTCTCACAATCTGGAAGACGTGAAAAGGTTGGGTTGAAGTCTCCTCAACGGTCTCTTGGTAGATCTCCGAGGACTTCAGGTAGCAAAATTGACTCTCCTGAGTCTGTGACGATAACCAGCGTTTCTTTGCAGTCATAGGTAGAAAGTTATCTGTATGCGCGTTCTCATCATGTTGACCTACTATCGACCGCATACCAGCGGTCTCACCATCTACGCCGAGCGGGTGGCGAAGGAGCTGGCGGCGCGGGGACACGACGTCACCGTGCTCACCTCCCGCTCCGAGCGCCGCCTTCCCGCCCAGGAGATGGACGAAGGCGTACGCATCGTCCGGGCGCCGGTGCTCTTTCGCATCAGCAAGGGCGTCATCATGCCGACCATCGGTTTCCTGGCGTGGAAGTGGGCGCGCTGGGCCGACGTGCTCAGCCTGCACCTGCCGCAATTCGACGCAGCGGGCGTCGCCCTCCGGGGACGCTGGTTGCGCAAGCCCACGGTGCTCACCTACCACTGCGATCTGAAACTCCCGCCGGGGCTCTTCAACCGCCTCGTCAATCAGGTGGTGCACGGCATGAACTACCTGGCGGGGATCTTGAGCCACCGTATCGTCGCGTACACCGACGACTTCGCGGAGAACTCGCCGTACCTGCAGCACTTCGCCGACAAGATCGAGGTCATCCCCCCACCCGTCAACTTACCCGACGCCGGTGATTCCGGCAAAGCGGCCTTCGCCAAGATGCATAACCCCGAGGATCGGCGTCCCGTCATCGGCATGGCGACCCGGCTGGCCTCCGAGAAGGGCGTCGAGGTGCTGATCCAGGCGCTCCCCAAGATCCTGGAGCGCTTCCCGGACGCGCACGTGCTCTTCGCCGGGCAGTATCTGGACGTGATGGGCGAGCAGGAGTATGCTCAACAGCTGGCGCCCATGCTGCGCCGCTACCAGGACCGCGGACAGTGGAAGTTCCTAGGCGTGTTGACGCCGCTGCAGATGGCCGCCTTCTACCCCAACCTGGACGTGCTCGTCGTGCCCAGCCTCAACTCCACCGAGTCCTTCGGTCTCGTGCAGGTGGAAGCTATGCTCAAGGGGACGCCGTGCGTCGCCAGCGACCTGCCGGGCGTTCGCCAGCCGGTCAAGCAGACGGGCATGGGCAAGATCGCCGCGGTCGGGTCGTCGGAGGCGCTGGCTGACGCCCTGATCGACGTGCTGGAGCGTCCTGAGCAGTACGTCCGCCCCGCCGACGAGATCGCCGACATGTTCTCCACCCAGCGTACGGTTTCTGGATACGAAGCGCTGTTTGCCGAACTGCGTGAGGAGGTGAGGAGGTGAATATGACGACACGTCCACAGAGGCTATATCTGGAAGATCTGACCGAAGGCGACACCTTCAAGACGACGGGCCGCACCCTGACGGAGAGCGACATCCTGAACTTCGCGGGGCTCTCCGGCGACTTCAACCCGCTGCACACCGACGCGACCTACGCTGCGACCACGTCCTACGGCGAGCGTATCGCCCACGGCCTGCTGGGGCTGAGCCTGGTGAGCGGGCTAGCCACCCGCCTGCACAGCCTGCAGGACACCCTCCAGGCGCTGACGCGCATCAACTGGCGCTTCCGCGCCCCGCTCAAGATCGGCGACACGCTGCGCGCCCGGCTGACGGTCCGGCGCGTACGCGCGATCCCGGATCAGGACGCCGGCGCCGTCGTCTTTCAGGTCAGCGTCGTCAATCAACGCACGGAGACCGTCCAGGATGGCCGCTGGACGATCCTTATCAAATCCAGAGCCTGTGAAGAGAGCGCCCATGCCTGAACGAGACGACGAACGTTATCAGCGAGAGCGCGAGGACGAGAAGCGTCGACGCCCGGAGGAAGCCGCCGAGCCGACGCGCCTGATCACGCCCGTCGCCCCGGAGGAGCTCGCCAGACTGCGAGCGGCAAAAGAGCAGCAAGCAGCGGACGACACGGTTCCCGAGGAGATGCCGGAGTCCGTCGAAAGAACGCGCTTGATCACGCCGGTCACCCCGGAGGAGCTCGCCAGACTGCGAGCGGCAAAAGAGCGGCAGCCGACAGCCGACCCAGTTTCCGAGGAGACGCCGGAGCCGGAGCGCCAGCCGGAGCGCCAGCCGGAGCGCCAGCCGGAGCGCCAGCCGGAGCCCGTCGAGAGAACCCGGCTGATCCCGCCGCCCCCGCCCCGGGAGCAAAATGACCCCCCAACACAAGCACAACCGGAGAAAACGCGCCCCGCCCCGCCCCGCCGCCCGCTGTCACCGCGCGAGCGCCTTACGCCGCGCCCCTCCACGCCGTCCGAGTGGGGCCAGGCGCCCCGCGAGCCGCAACAGCGCCAACGAAAGCACCCGCTTTCGGCCCGTTCGACGCCGCCCCCACCCCCGACCTCGCCGCCGCCCGCATCGACCGGCGACGACGGAAATAATAAAAGCGTCCCCTGGACGTCCATTCTGCTGGGCGTCACCCTGACCGTCGTGGGACTCTTCCTGCTGGCGTTGGCCGCGATGGCCGTGGGCTACGTCGTGCTGGCGGCACAGCTGCCTCCGGCCGAGGAATTACGTGAGCGAGAACCGGATTTCGCCAGCAGCCGCATCTTCGATCGCAACGACAACTTGCTCTACGAGGTCGCCGATCCCACGGCGGGCATGCGCACCTACGTGCCTATCGAGAGCATCGACCCCGACCTGCAGCTGGCAACCGTCGCCACAGAGGATCGCAACTTCTACGTCCACGGCGGCTTCGACCCCATCGCCATTATGCGCGCGGTCTACTACGCCCTCCAGGAGCAGGAGATCGTCTCCGGCGCCAGCACCATCACGCAGCAGGTGGCCCGGAATATCCTGCTGGATCCCGAGGAGCGCAACGAGCAGACGGCCGGCCGCAAGATCAAGGAGATCGTGCTGGCGGCCGAGCTGACGCGACAGTACAGCAAGGACGAGATCCTGGAGATCTACCTAAACAACAATCCCTACGGTAACCGCGCTTACGGCGTCGACGCGGCGGCTCGCACCTACTTCGGTACCACAGCCGGCAATCTCACCGTGGGACAGGCGGCCTTTCTGGCGGGTCTGCCGCAGAGCCCCACCGCCTACGACCCCTATCACGGCGGACGCGAAGCCGCGCTGAAGCGCCAAAAGACCGTGCTCGGGCTGATGGTCGAGGACGGGTACATCACGCAGGCCGAGGCCGAGGAAGCGGCCGCTGCCATGGAGGCCTACGAGTTCCCGCCGCTCTACACCGACCGCATCCCCGCGCCCCACTTCGTCTTCCACGTACGGAAGTGGGTCGAGGAGAATCTGGGTCCTGAGGTGCTCTATCGCGGCGCCGGGCTGCGCATCCACACGACGTTGGAGCCGCGCCTGCAGAGCATCGCCGAGGAAGAGGTCGCCGCGGGCGTCGCTCGCCTTCAGGAGCGCAACGCCAACAACGCCGCGCTGGTTGCGCTGGAACCGTCCTCGGGCCACATCCTGGCCATGGTCGGCAGCGTCGACTTCTACGACGAGGCGCTGGGCGGTCAAGTCAACGTGACGACCCGCTGCCGACAGCCGGGTTCGGCCATCAAACCGCTCACCTACCTGGCGGCCTTCGAGAGGGGCTGGACGCCGGCCACGACGCTCTGGGATCTGCCCGTGACCTACACCGACACGGCGGGCAACGTCTACGAGCCGGTCAACTACGACGGCGAGTTCCGCGGCCCGGTCTCCGTGCGCACGTCGCTGGCCAACTCGCTCAACGTCCCGGCGGTCAAGGCGCTGGAGTTCGTCACCGTCGACGAGCTGCTGGAGATGGCAGAGCGCCTCAACGCCACCTCCATCGTCACCCCCCAGCTGGAGTGCCCCGACTATCCACGTGATACGCGCCCGCTTTACGGCCTGTCGCTCACGCTGGGCGGCGGCGAGATGAAACCGCTGGAGCTGACCGCGGCCTACGCGACCTTCGCCAACGGCGGCCTGCAAATGCCCGCCACACCGATCCTGTGGATTGAGGATAACCAGGGCAACGTGCTGGTCGATCACCGGCAACGTCAGGGCGAGCAGGTCATCTCCCCGCAGGACGCCTATCTGTTGACGCACATCCTCTCAGACCGGCAGGAGCGCTGCCTCACCTTCTCCTGCCCCAACGCCCTGGAGATCGAGGGACGTCCGGTGGCGGCCAAGACCGGCACCACCAACGACTTCCGCGACGCCTGGACCGTCGGCTACACGCCCGATCTGGTAGCAGGCGTCTGGGTGGGCAACAACGACAACAGCGAGATGATCCAGGTGCCGGGCAGCCTGGGCGCCGCGCCGATCTGGAACGGCTTTATGAGCCGGGTGCTGGCGGAGACGCCGGTGCACGGCTTCCCGCGCCCGCAGGGCATCCGCGAATATGAAGTCTGCGAGCTCTCCGGCGCGCAGCCCTCGCCCCACTGTCCCGAGCGCACCACGGAGATCTTCTCCATGGATACTCCGCCGCCCAAGCCGGAGCGCGACTGGTTCCAGCGCGTGGAGATCGACCAGAACACGGGCAAGCGCGCCAATCAATTCTGCCAGACCAACACCACGGAGAAGGTGATGGTGGTGCTGGACGGCGTCCTGGACCCGGACGGACGCGATTGGCTGCGGCAGTGGGCAGCTCAGAACGGCTACGAGGTCGCGCCGCAGGAATACTGCACCGTCAGCGCCGCCTCCGACAGCGTGCGGATCCTCCGCCCGCAGCCCGGCGAGCAGGTCTACGGCGAGGTGGAGGTCTTCGGCAGCGTGGAGCTGGAGAACCTGGCGCACTTCGAGGTCACCTACGGCTACAGCGACCACCCCGAGGCCTGGGGCTGGGTCGCCGGCCCCTTCGAGATGCCGGTCAAGGAGCAGCGCCTGGCGGTTTGGGACACGCAGGGA
>CAZCPK010000215.1:0-7198 GCA_964500755.1 uncultured Anaerolineales bacterium | reverse complement strand
CGTCGCTAACTACGAGCCTATACATGAAATTGTGTAGAATATCGTGCTTTCGAGAGATTT
Source organism: uncultured Anaerolineales bacterium (assembly GCA_964500755.1). Lineage (GTDB taxonomy): Bacteria > Chloroflexota > Anaerolineae > B4-G1 > SLSP01 > G713. The sequence goes on along the minus strand of CAZCPK010000215.1, from coordinate 7,138 downwards.
ACAACAGTTTCATCTCGTAACAGACAAACTTTTGCCTCAAAGTGATAGGTAGCTAAAGGCAAGGTTATGATCCTGGGAGTACCCACATCTCACCACAGAGAACCCACAGAGGTCACAGAGATGAAAATAGAGAGCTCTTCTCCGACAAACTGGTTGATGGACCATCGAATCGGGTACGCTGGATATAAGGCGATAAGGAGACCCTCACTCTCGGACATCCGTTAACAATGCCAGCGTGTGTTCAAGCAACCCAGGATCGAGTCGTTCTCCGTGACCGGGGACGAGCACGTTGACCTCAAAATGGTCGAGATTCCGAACCGAGTCAGGCCAGGCTGCCAAATCAGCGTCGGCGGTGTTGCCGATGGTGTCGCCACCAAGGATCATGCAACCACCGAAGAGTAATTTCCGCGCAGGGAAGTAGACCACGACGTTGTCCGGCGCGTGCGTGGGTCCCGGGTAATAGACGCGCACGACCTCATCGCCAAACGCCAGCTCCAGCCCTTCCTCCAGATCAAACAGGTGCGTCGGCGCCCGATACAACAGCTGCGCATGGACGTCACGATAGCGGCGATCTTCGGGTTTCTCAAGCCATGCGAGGGTCAACGCCCGCACCGCGTCGCCGCGCTCCTCAAGGAGCTGCGCGGTCGTGGTGGAACCGTAGACCGGGATGCCCTGCTTGATCAGATGGTCGTTGCCACCCAGATTATCGTAGTGGAAACCCGTATTGATGGCGACGATTTCACGGTGCCCCCAGCGACTTGCCGCCCACTCTATCACCCGCCGGGTCGCCTCGGGTGTGTATGGGGTATCCACCAAAACGAGCTCGGAACTCTGCATCTCCACGAGCATCGAGTTGGCGGGCCAGGGGAAGGCGTGCGTGATGACAAAGACACCTTCCTGAATCTCTCTGACGAACAGCTCATCACTGAGCTCGCTGCGCCGATGGTCAACCGGGGCAGCGGAACGCGGTTCAATCTCGGATGGAGGCGCAGGCGACGACCTGGTGCAGCCCAACAGCGCGAGTATCCCCGCAAAGAGCAAAAGTATCCTGGACAAACGGAACGATACAGCCATGATCCCCTTCTACTCCTTTCTATCTGGCGCTACTGCCGTCATGTGCTCGATCAGGCGTACGGCGTTGTGAACGCCCTCTTCGTCGCGGATGTGTGCGCCCAGTTCGGCGGCCCTGGACTGCATCGCCTGATCCTCCGTCACCTTTTTCAAGGCCCGGGCCAGACGCTCCGCCGACAGTTTGGCCCGCGGAATGGCGGGTGGGCCAACCCTCAGAGTCTCGATCCGCTCACCCCAGAAGCGCTGGTCGATGATGTGCGGGATAACGACCGAGGGAACGCCCGCGCGCAGCGCCGCCGCTGTCGTCCCGAAGCCACCATGATGGACGATGGCGCGAACCCGGTCAAAGAGCCAGCCATGCGGCATAGGTCCCGCCGGATAGATCGACGGCGGCAGACCTAGCGTTGCGAGCGTCTCCGTCCAGCCCTGGACGACAGCGCGTACGCCGGCCCGTCGTAACGTCGTGAGAAGCAGCTGCACGGTTTCCTCCGTGTCCGCACCCTCGCCCAGGCTCATGGCACCCAGACTCATGGCGATCGGTGGCTCGCCCGCCGCAAGAAAGTCCTCCAAGTCCGCCGGGGGCTGCCATTGCGTAGGTTTGTCGAGAAACCAGTAACCGGTCAGATGGTGCTGCGGACCCCAGCGGGGATCGGGCACGACGACCCGGGGACTGATCGGCAGCAGGTTGAGCCGTGAGGACATCATCTCCTCGACGTCCTTCACGAGAGGCGCGCCGATTTTCCTGCGCAGGCGATTGTAAGGTCGTACCATCAGCATCCCCATGATGCGTCCAACGGCGGCCTGCGTGGCGCGTTTGAAAAGCGATCGAGTGGACTCGGGCGTAGGAATCGCCTGGTGCTGCAGCGTGACGCTGACGGTGGGCTTGTCGAGTTTGGCAGCCTCGGCGGCACCGGCAAAGCTGTGAGAGACGATCACCAGGTCGGTATCTTGACAGAGCGACAAGATATCAGGAGAGGCCTCGTCAATGATAGAGACGGTGAACTGCATGACCCGGATAAAGCCGAGGAGCCAATTCACGGACCGACCGCGAATGGCTGCCGCGGCTTTTCCAACGTCGACGTCGGGACCGATGGGCACGAAGGTAACGCCGTGAGATTCGATCAGCGTCCGCATCGACGGATGGCTCGCCAACGTGACTGCATGTCCGTTTTCTTCCAATCCTAACGCCAGGGCAACGTAAGGCTGAACGTCGCCCCGGGTGCCGATGGTAAAGATAGTCATTCTCATATCACACCTCATGTTTACCGAAATTACGGTAGTAGGGTTTAACCAGGTGCGTTGCACCTTATGCCATAATTTCAACATGTTTATAAGAAGTCCAAGGACGCCCTTTAGGGTACAACATCGATTCAGAAGGTCAACACCCGATAACGCCACAAGCCGGCGTGGCTCTAATAATTTCTAAACATTTATACGAGACTTATAACCCGGTGGCCTCCTGCGCCGTGGCATAATGACGGTGGACGAATAGTGCAGCGCAAACCCGGTCATCGCCTGCAGAGTGCGAAGACCGCCCCTGCCAACATTTGGCTGCGGTAAAAGAAGACCAATCCAACAGCAAAGCACACAGAGACCGCAGAGATCGTTAATTTGTCTGAGGAGCGATCAAGAAGAAAAGATGAGAAGAGATAAATCCCTCCACGGGGCGCCATCACCCCCAACAATTCACAGAGAACGCTGGTTTCTTCTGCTCGTCGCGGGACTGACCTGCGGTCTGCGGCTACCCTTCCGGAGCCACTTCCTCTCCAACCACGACGCGGTGAACTACGCGCTGGCGCTGGAACGTTTCGACATGCGGGTCAGCCAACCGCACCCGCCCGGTTACATCCTTTATATACTGTGGGGACGCCTGCTCAACGCGCTGCTGAACGATCCGACGCGCTCGCTCATCGGGCTAAGCATCCTGGGCAGCAGTCTGGCGGTCGTCGCCCTTTATCTGATCACGCGAGAGATGTACGACAGAAGGACGGGCGCCATCGCAGTCTTGCTGCTCTGCTTCAACCCCACCTTCTGGCTCTTTGGGGAGGTCGCGCTCCCGTACACCCTGGATCTCTTTGCCTCAGCGCTCCTCGCCTGGCTCTGTTGGCGTACGGAAAAACGACGGACGATGAAACAGTTGGCGCTCACGGCCTTCAGTCTGGGACTGGTGGGGGCCTTCCGACCCCAGACGATGGTCTTTCTGACGCCCCTCTTCCTGTACGCAGCGCGCTTCTACCCAGGGAAGCAACTGATCCCCGCGACTTTTATTGTGGCGCTGCCCTTCGTCAGCTTCTTTGTGCCCTCCGTCCTCGTCAGCGGCGGACCCGCAAATGTCCTCCGGCTTATGCGACGCACCGTGCCGGTCTTCTACTCGCAGGAGACGATGAGAAAATCTGTGCGTGTACCGCGTTACATAAGAAACGCGGATACTACTTTCCGATACGTCTTTCGCACGCTGGGAGAGCTGGGCGCGCCCCTGGTCGTCATCGGTGTCCTGGCAGAGAAGCGTTTATTGCAATTCTGGCGAAATTCCAGGCTCCGCTTTATGGTCATCTGGATCCTCCCAACCTTCATCTTTTATCTACTGATCTGGCCGGGCAACCTGGGGACAATACTCGTTTGCATTCCACCGTTCTTTCTACTCGCCGCCGCCGGGTTGAACCGTGTGCTACGCAGCGAACGTGGGGGACGCCCTCTGGGAGGGCTCATCCTGCTGACTATATTACTCTGGAGCACCGCCAGCTTTATCACCCTCCCCCGGTACCCTCTGGGAGAACGGTATCGAGAATTCGACAACTATCAGCGCCTGGTCGCCATCGACGCATACTACGACGCTAAGCTGGCGCTGTTGCAGGAGATCCCACCGGAAGGGACGATTGTCTTTGCCAACGACTTCCGGCATCTGCAGTACTATCTCCCGACCTACCGGACCTACTCCTACCCCACCCTTTACCGCAGCGATCCCAGCCTGGTAAAGCTGGTGATATCGGTGGAAAACGGTCAGATCGAGCCCTGGTCCGGCATCCATACACAAACCCTGATTCCCGAGACAACCCGGCGTGTCGTGCTGTTCGATCTACCGCGCGAATTGGCCAACGTCGAGCCCGCAGCGCTAGCAGCAAGAAGCCGCGCAGGCCAGAGCATCTTTATCATAACCGTCGACGAGGGCGCGACGGCGCTGTGGACCGAAACGGGGCTCTCACTGACGAGGGAAACCGTGAAACAACATGAGGACTGAAAGCAGAGAAGATCGTGGCCTGGGCACCACCTTCGAACGCTTCTCAATCTACCGCTGGCTCGAAAGCGTAACACAACGATGCCCGGAGATTGAAACGGTGGTTGAGGGACCCGGCGACGGGATGACGGGCATCCCGGGCATCCACGGACTCGCACTGGCGCGGCAGGGACGCCAGATCACGGTGGTGCTGGAGGACGAGCGGCAGATCAATGCCGCGCGACGCGCCTGGCGAGCCCAGGGACTGCTGGAGTGGGTGAAATTTGTCCACGCACCGGGACCCATGCTACCCCTGCCCGATCAGAGCGCCGACCTGGTCTGGAATTTCAACCGTCTGCCTTTCCAGACGCCGACCGCCCTGCTGGCGGAGATGACCCGGCTCTCGCGAAGATACGTGGCCCTGGTGGTGCCCAATCGCGCCAACTACGGCTTTCCGGCGCGGCGGCTCTATCACCGGCGCACCGACGAGGCGTGGAGCTACGGAGAGACGGAGGTAATGTCGCCGAAATTTGTCGAGAGCCTACTGCAGAAGAACGGTCTGACGCTGCGTGAGTGGCGCTGGATCGACGTCGCCTGGTGGCCCGACATCATCGACCCCGTCGCCTGGTTCGAGGCGATGGTACCGGGCGCGGGACGTCTGGGCAACTGGATTCGACGGCAGTTCACCCGAAACACCTCGGGCCAAGACGTAACAGCCAACGACAGCTACCGCTGGACGCCGGAGACGCTGCCCTACTTCGACCCAGCGCAGGACGCACTGCGCCAGCGCATGGAGGCCCTGGCGTTTCTGGAGCGCTGCCCGCTCCCGAAGCGCCGGTTCGCTCATCACTTTGCCGTATGGATGGAGAAAGACGATGCGCATCGTTGACCTTGGCTCACGCATTCCACGTTACTGGGCGGCCCGCCGCCGGGATCGACCCTGGACGTTGCCCATGAACTACACACTCAGCCTCACCTACCGCTGCAACTCCCGCTGCGCCACCTGCAACATCTGGCGTCACAAGCCCGTGGACGAGCTGACGATAGATCAGTGGGAGCGCATCTTCGTCTCCCTCGAGGAGAGCCCGTACTGGATCACGCTGAGCGGCGGCGAACCGCTGCTGCGTCCGGACGCCGTCGCCATCGCCCGACGCGCCTGCGACCTCACACGTCCCGCGATCCTCAACATCCCCACCAACAGCTTACTGCCGGAGCGCATCGCCGCCAGCGTCCAGGAGATCGCCGCCGCGGCCCCCACCGTCGACGTGGTGGTCAACCTCTCGCTGGACGGCTGGGGCGCGAATCACGACCGCATCCGGGGCGTACCGGGCAACTTCGAGCGGGTCCTGGAGACCTACCGGCGCCTCCGGGCCCTGAACGCGCCCAACCTTACGCTCGGCGTCCACACCGTCATCTCGCGCTTCAACGTGACGCGGGTTCCGGAGCTCTTCCTCCACGTGCAGGAGACGCTCCAGCCAGACTCCTACATCACGGAAATCGCCGAGGAGCGCGCCGAGCTGGGTACCCTGGGCGCGGGGATCACGCCCGGCGCCGACGCCTATCGGCAGACCATCGAGACGCTGATGAGGCTGCAGGAGGGAGAGGCGACGCCGACGGGCCTGGGCAAGATCACCTGGGCCTTCCGCCAGCGCTATTACCGACTGGTCCGGCAGTGGCTGGAGACGGGCGGACACAATCTGCCCTGCTACGCCGGCTGGGCCTCGGCGCAGATCACGCCCGACGGCGCCGTCTGGTTCTGTTGCGTCCGGGGCCAATCCATCGGCAACCTGCGCGAGACGGGCTACGATTTTCGAGCGCTCTGGCGCAACGACCGCGCCGCCGCCCTGCGCCGCGCGTTGCGGTCGGAGGGGTGCAGCTGTCCCCTGGCGAACGCCGCCTACACCAACCTGCTCCTGCACCCGCGCTCTCTGGCGGAGATTGGGCGTGACGTGCTGGCGCACCGCGAACCACGCCGGCAACAGCCCGCACCCATCAAGACGTGAGGATAAGCGTGCCGTTATGAACGTCCTGGTGACCGGCGCAACCGGCTTTATCGGCGGGAATCTGGCGTGGCGACTCGTCGCGGAGGGGCACCGGGTGCACGCGCTGGTCCGGCGCCCCGCGCCGACGCTGGAGGCGCAGGGCGTGCTGCCCATTCGCGGCGACCTACGACGTCCCGAGACGTGTCGCCCGGCGGTGGAGGGCGCCGCCGTCGTCTTCCACCTGGCGGCTGTCCGCGATTGCACCGCCGTGCCCTGGGAGAGGTGTCGCGCCGTCAACGTCACAGGCACCCAGCGGCTGCTGGAGCTGGCGATGGAGAGCGGCGTCCAGCGCTTCATCTACTGCAGCTCGGTGGGCGTCGCCCGCGCGCCGGGCCGACTGGACGCCGACGAGACGCTGCCGTATCTCACCCCCACCAGCCAGGTAGCGTATCACAGGAGCAAGGCCGAGGCCGAGCAGCGGGTGCTGGACGCCGCGCGCAACGACGGGCTGGCGGCGGTGGTCGTCCGTCCCGTCATCACCTACGGGCCGGGCGACGAGACGGGGATGGTCACGCGCCTGCTGACGCTGGTGGCGCGGCGGCGTTTCGTCATGCTCGGCGACGGGCGGAATCACCTGGACCTGGCCTACGTCAGCGACGTCGTCGACGGCGTGCTACGGGCGGCTGAGCATGGAGCCGACGGCGGCGTCTACATCCTCTCCAGCCCGCGTCCCCGGACGCTGCGCGAAATCGTGCGCATCTCGGAGGAAGTGACGGGAGAGAAGACGCCGCCCTTCTACGTGCCGACGCGCGGGGCCAGGATCGCGGCCTGGGCCGTGGAGCGGCTGTGGGGCTTGCTGCAGCGCCGCCCG
>CAZCPK010000214.1:0-7241 GCA_964500755.1 uncultured Anaerolineales bacterium | reverse complement strand
CCGAGACGAGGGCTCCGAGCAAATGTTAACATATTTTTTCTGACCTACTTAGTTACGGTATTAGAACGTAGCCAGGTGCGACGCATCTTCGAATGCTTAAAAATAACCATTTCGGGCACGCTGTCAGGGGTTTTTCGCCAGCATGATCGGATAATCGTAGGTGCGTTGCACCTTATGCCGTAATTTCAATACAACCAAATCCCCACTGGAATGTCACCCTGAGCTTAGCGAAGGGTCTCATTCCCAAAAACGAGATTCCTCACTCCGTTCGGAATGACAGTTTCCCTACTACCCAGCGAAATCCCAGAGACCCTGCATCTCTTCATGTACATCCATCACATAACATCGATCAATTGTACCAGAACAATCATTAGACCACCTGCTGGTCCCAGCAAGAACAGACTCTCTGCTACTCCAAAACTTTCAAATAAAAAAAGTAAAATCGCAGCAAAAGCAAGTAACAACAACATCTGAAAACCAAAACCACCTACTAATAGAACTCTCCGCGTCTTCTTCTCGGTCCATGCCATATTACTAGAGAAGAGATTCAAAATTATATTGAGGTCTCTACGTAACATTAGCATTATAAGTATAACAATCCAACTGAGCACATTGACCATTCCAAATAAAAATAGGAACCACCATGAATATCTTGTCTGTGCCCATATAAAGAAGGCTAATGCCAACATCGTATAGTACCAACAAACAATTATCATTCCGATGTTCAAACAAAATGATATGGCTTTTCTCATTTGATTTAATTTCTTTTCATTCACTTATACCTCACTTAAAGAATATTCAGCAAGAGACTCAAAAACAGAGTGTGCATTATGACGGGTTTTCAGCAATTCAATGAAATTATACATTATCTCTCCGGCAGACCACCATGCTGCCGCCCCACTAAGCCCAAGTTCTGCCAATGAGAAAATCACAATTGGCACACCTACTCCCGAAGGGCTTGCTGACAGCCCAACAACAAGGCCTCCCACCCCCACAACAACAAGAGCCGAGGATAAACCCAAAGCCCCAAACTAAATATCAGATTCACCTTCGAATCACTATAACCTTCCGCATAAGTTCTAAAGGCGGCCAAATCAGGGGAGTCAGAAGTTACGTAAATTTCCTCTTCACCATACCAAATTCGGTATAATGTTGCCCTTGAACCCTTACGACCTCCCCCTGTTCATCAACAACTTGCTCTCCACCAATAAAACGGTTCCCAAATTCTTCGTGATACCCACTTGGATCCACATACCGCAGCGGATTGTTCAACACGTACGCATATCGATTCAGCGCCTGCGGATTTCCCGGTCCCATGGGGACGTTGTGCTCTCGCCGAGTGCGGGCCTCCCACTGGAAGAACGCCCCAAATTGCGCAACTTCCCGGTTCTCCGCATTGATCTGGAGCACGAATGCGCTCAGGTTGACCGTCAGCGGCGTGAGCCGGGTCCGATCGCTGTATCCCAACGTGGTCACACCGCCGCCCGCACCGCTCGCAGCGCCGGGCACGATGGTATCCGCGCTGACGAAGCGCCCCAGGCCGGGATCGTCTGCCCAGAGGCGAGCCCGAAGGGCGCTGCCGAGGGAATAGTACCGCGCCTTGTAGTACATCAACCCCGTGCCGACCACGTCACGCTGCCCGGTCCCTGGCCCTGGACGTGAGCCGCAGGCCACGTCCGGGGAAGCAAAAATCCGTCACCCGCTCGCCCGCGCGCCAGCGCTCGGCGCCGTAGGGGTAGTACCGTCGCCGCGCCACGACGTTCCCCGCGGCGTCCGTCGCCAGCGACGTGCTCCCCAGGTGGTCCGGGTGCAGGTAGGTGACGACGTCCTCACCCTGCGGCGTGCTTCGGCGCTGCGCCACGCGCTGTCCACCGTGATAATAGTACTTGGGACGTGGCCCTCCACGCACTGACCAGCGCCACTTTCCGCTCGGTGACGGCGCTGACTCTTGCTAAAATTCGCGCAGATAGCAGTTCCGGCAAGGCCGGAACTGCCCAGGCGAGCCCGTAGGGCCTCGCCCGTTATCGGTGGCGATGACGCGGAAGGTCGCGCAGCGCTCGCCCGGCAACTCGGTGAAGGTGTGCGCCGTCCGCTGCGTCTGCGTCAGCACCGGCTGCCACGGACCACCCCCTCCCCTGTCACCGTCCCCGATAGACCTCCATCACCGCCCCCACCATCGCAACCAGCACCACCCCAAGAACCAGCACCGGGACCACAAACGGCGCGTCGGCCCCCCCGGCTTCCGGCATCAACGGGACCGACATCGGTGTGGGCGTCGGCACCGACGCTTCCGAAGGTTCCGGCGGCGCCGGCGGCGCAGGGACCGACGTCGCGGTCGCCAGCGGCGGGACCGGGGGACGCGTCGCCGTCGGCTGCGCCTGGGCCAGGACGGGCTCGCTCATCGCGGGCCCGGCTCCGCCCCCCAACATCCACGCCCCCACCAGAACACAGAGGCTTGCCCATAGTACGTACCGTCGCGTCATCATCGTGCACCTCCTTCAGGATAGCGGGACCGGGGCGAGAGCGGCGCGAAGGCCCGCTCGCCACGCTCGGCAGAGAGGGCGCCGACTGCCGTGAAAATCACCGGCCCGTAACGATTATTGTCCTCCATGGCCTCCCGGACGCCACCCCAGGGCTGCGGATAACCCCAGGAATCCACGTAGGCCCAGACCGCGTGCTCCCCAGGAGGGTACGCTTCGGGCCACCGGCTCTGCTGCGGCTGATAGTGCTCGTCGCCGATGGTCAGGGACAGCGTCTCCCCCGCCGGCAGCGCCGCGACGAACCACGCCGCGCCGTACGGGTGACAGAGCTCGGTCCACGGCTGGTTGACCGCGGGCGGCGCCGTGGGATCCAGGTAGAGATCGACCCAGAAGTAGCGGGCGGTCTGATCGCCGACGTTTTCCACCGTGACCTGCACCGCGGCGGGATCGTGCGGCTCGCTCGTCAGCGCCTCCACCCGCAGGTCGGGCCGCGGATCGTAGCGGTGGGCGACCACCGGCAGGTAGACGTAGGCCGGGGCCACCCGCACCGTAAACGCCGCCCGGCTGGCGAGTTCGCCGTCGCTGACCGTCAGCCACACGGTGCTCTCCCCCAACGTCGCCGTGGACGTGAGGGTCAAGGTGCAGTGGGCGCCGTCCCGGATCAGCGTCCAGTGGCCTGGCGGAAAGAGCGCCGCGTTGGTAAAGGTCGCCGTGACCTGCAGCGCGGACGCGGGGTCGTCGACGTCGGCGACGGTGAAGGGCACCGTGGCGCTGGCGCCGGGATAGAGCGCCAGATCGGCGGGCGCCGCTATCGTCGGCGCGTCGTTGACCGGCTCGACGGTCACGCTGACCCGCCCCACCGCCGTCAGGCCGCCCGGATCCCCCACCGTGTAGGTGAAGACGTCCGGCCCGGCGTAGTCCGGAGCGGGCTGATAACGAACGTGCGTTCCCGTGACGGTCGTCGTGCCGTGCTGCGGGGTCCCCACCCCGGTCAGCGTCAGGGGATCCCCGTTGCGATCGCGGTCGTTGTCCAGCACCGCCACGCGGCGCGCCACGTCCTCGGTCGCGGTGACGACGTCGTCCTGCGCCAGCGGCGCCACGTTCTGCACGCGCAGCGGCAGCGTCACGCGATTATCCGCCGGCGTGCCCTCGGCGGGCGTGACGAGCGTCGCCGTGGGGGTGCAGAACACGCCCGCCGCCATGCCCAGCCGCACCTGCGCCCCGACGGTGAGCACGCGCCGGACGCCCGGCGCCAGGGGCGAGAGCGTCCACGCCGAGCCCGACGTCGTCGGCGTACAGGGCTGCTGGCTCGCCAGCACGCGCACATCGGTCAGGCAACGGGCGGCGTCGATCTGGAGCAGCGGCGCCTCCGCGAGCGGGGCGCCGGCGTTGGTGTAGACCAGGGTGTAGGTGACGAGCCCGCCCGGCGCCGTAGGCGGTGAAACCGCCGCCAGCGCCAGTCGCAGGTCGTGCCCCCGGACGGCGACCTCGACGTCGTCCAGCTGCACGTAGTGATCCCAGGCGTTGGCGCGCAGGTCGTAGTAGCGCCAGCGCAGCCGCATGTCCTGCCGGCCCAGGTACGGGGTCAGATCGACGGTCACGTCCTCGCCGGGCAGGCTGCGGAAGCCGCCGTGATCCTCGTTCCAGGAGCGCAGCGTCGTCCAACTGGCGCCGCCGTCGGTGCTGACGTCCAGGTCGAGGCGGTCGTGGTGGACCATGGCCTGGAAGTTGGCCCGGTAGGTGAGGGTGGCGGTGAGGGCGTGCGGCAGCGTGAAGGGCGGGGCGTACAGCGCCGTATCGAAGGGCCCGGGTCCGGCGGCGTCACTGGAGGCCGCCGCCGCGTCGCCCTGTCCGCCGGTGTAGTTGCCGGCCAGCCCGGCGCCGGCGAGGTCGGTCCAGGTCGCGCCGTCGCCGCCGTGATTTTGCACCGTCCACGTCGGGGGCAGCCCGCCGTCGAACTCCTCCGTCCAGAGCACCACAGCCGGCGGCGGACCGGCTTGCGTCCCGCCCGGCAGCACGCACAGGGCCAGCCAGAGCCCGGCGCAGAGCAGCGCCCATGCCAAGCGGGGATAACGCCTCTTCAAATGTAACATCCGCCCTCCTTCACGTTTTCTGTAATAGATCCTCATAATCGCCACCTATGCGGCAGGTCGATGAAAGTGTGTGCCGTTTGCTGGACCCGTGCAAGTATCAATGTAATCCGCACAGCCTTCTGAGACTCAAGATCGAGGGGAATCCCTGAAATATGTAGAGTGGATATATTCAGCACTCGCACCTAAAGTAGAAAGGGTAACCAGAGCAATACCTCTTGTCAATGCCTCCCAACAGGGACAGAGACCAAGTACATAAGGTGCCAAGACCAACCAGAGACCTCCCACTGAGGAGAATAACTGGCTTAGCAACTCAAAGCCTTGCTTAGTGCTCCAATTGGTTATGAGCACAAAGAAAACTAATAGAATGAACCACGCCGTGCCCAGCAGTAGCCCTGCCTGTGCATGCTGCCATACGAGATCTTCCTGGAATAGAACACTCAATACTAACCATCCTATCCCCATCAAAAGATATATCCACCAAAAATGATAAGGTGTATCTTTAATCTTCACAAGGAGACCCTTTTTGACGTAGCATCAAGCAGTTATGGTGCAGGAGTAGGGCAACGTTCCACTGGTAACGGTCCCATTCCCGGCGTAACTCTAAACGTTGTATCAACTGTAAAAGATTGATCTATCGCATATGCAGCAACCATATAACGAACAACAGGAACAAACTTAGCAATATTTTCCCCACCTTCCTCTGCAAGTTTAGACGCCACCCAACCCGCAGGCAACGCATCTATCGCTGCCCGAATCCCCCCATCTGAAAACAGAGCAGTCAAAAAAGCGCCAATGCTATCAAATGAAAAATTTAAACCTGTGACATGACGCTGCACTCTCACGTGTGAGGTATCGTTATTTATATACCAGTTAGATGACAAACTGATATTTGACGGACTACCCGTTCCACCAAGCAACTGATAGAACTCATCATAGAATTGAGCAGCAGGCCCCATCAAACTCACTTCAGCAGACATTAAACCTACTGCCGGACCACCTTCCTTTGCAAACTGGACATTGCGGTATAGGGCTGCCCTTTCACTGTCAATTTTCCCACGCACAAACTCAATGCTTGCCTCTTTTCCACCATAATCTGAGAGCGTCCAAAATGTCAATTCACCGCTAGCGGACAGAACAAATATAGCATACAATGGATTCTCTCCCTCGTACCCATAAAGCACAAGATCACCCAGCTCACCTTCACGCAAAAAAGTATCCCATAAGGGGTTACCATTACCGTATTTTTCTACTACCTCGTCACCAAAATGACCACTTGGATCAATGTATATTAACGGATTATTCTTCACATAAGCATACCGATTCAGCGCCTGCGGATTACCGGGTTCCGGCACAATGGTATCCGCCTGGATGAACCTTCCCAATCCGGGATAGTAGTACCGCGCCTTGTAGTACATCAACCCCGTGCCGACAACGTCACGCTGCCCCGTGTATCCGAAATCCGTCACCCGCTCACCCGCGCGCCAGCGCTCGGCGCCGTAGGGGTAGTACCGTCGCCGCGCCACGACGTTCCCCGCGGCGTCCGTCGCCAGCGACGTGCTCCCCAGGTGGTCCGGGTGCAGGTAGGTGACGACGTCCTCGCCCAGCGGCGTGCTTCGGCGCTGCGCCACGCGCTCTGCTTGCTTACGAGTCGGACTGCGAGTGACCGGGTACGGCTCAGAGCGCCAGAGGGCGGGTGCCGTCGGGTTCGAGAGGGCATGGGTGGCTCCTTCTGGGTCGTGATACCGGATCAATGGTAGCGAATTCACGAGTGATGTTCAATCAGCCCCGTTGTTTTCTATTGTTAGCTTCTATCTTTCGGACGATCACTCCAATTATCCACCCTAGAGGGGCATAGGTAATGAAAAGTAGTATGTTCATATCAGCGATGGGAATATTGGGAAAGAAGAATCCCACTACCAACAAGACGACCGCGAAAAGCAGAGCTTGGATCTGGGCAACGGCTCCCAGAAGCGTGAGCTTCCCTGCGGAAGGTGGAAGACCGCAAAGTAGCAGCCAGATTTTCTTGGCATGCCGTCGCTGAAATCCAGGCTCGGATTCAGTCACTCTTCCCTTTTCATGTTGCAGATAGACAAACCACTGGTCAAATGCCCCTATACCCCAGATTGCTATCCAGACCAACAGCGCCGACAAGGTCTTAACAATTCTATACGACATAGTTCACCTTGGTTTAGGAAGTACCCAATCCATCACCGCTTGTTGTCCCGCATCACGTAATGTCAGGGTTGCTTGAGCCATAATGCTATTTCTAAATAACCCAGGACTACGACTCATAAGTTCACGTGTATCATATCCTGGGACCGAACGAAAATGATCTTGTATGGTCACAGGGGGTGTCCTACCAGGATCCGGCAAGAGAGATCGACTTATTCCCTGTCCAATCAGCTCCCCATAAAATGCACCTGCTGTGGAGAATGTTAGGACATCAAAAGCCTCCTGACCGGAGGGCACGCGGCCCTGAGCCATTTCTGCGCTTACATAAGTTAACTCGTTTATTGCACCACTGGAGGCTGCTCGGACAGCCGCCGGATAGATGCCCGTTCCCGGAATAGCCGCTGTGAACGCGCCTTCGGCTGCTCCCCCTGCGCTATTGATCCAGCAATTCTCATTATGGAGCTGAGAACCCCCTGTTTGAAACGAATACCTGGGC
>CAZCPK010000213.1:0-7244 GCA_964500755.1 uncultured Anaerolineales bacterium | reverse complement strand
TTGGAGCCGTCCGCGTGCCCCAGGGTCCCACGCCAGACGAGATCCCGGCGGCGGTGGCGCAGCTGGGCAGCGGCGAGCTGCACCTGCTGGCGGTCGACGCGACGCCGGCGCAGCCCGAGCCGACGGTGTTGCGCCCCGCGCTGACGTGGTGGACACCGGGCACGGCGCGCAACTGGCGGCTCTCGCTGCGGCTCACCGACGCCGCCGGACACCAAGTCGCGCAGCAGGATCTCCAGCCGGGCCACGGTTATCTGCCGACGACGCTGTGGAACAACGCGGGGCTAGTCGTCGACCGTCCCGTCCTGCAGCTACCCGAGGGCCTGGCGCCCGGCGACTACACGCTCAAGATTGTCACCTACCTGCAGGCGGATATGGCCTTCGGCGGCGAGGTAAAGGCCCCGGTGCGGTTGACCAACGTCACGCGCCGGGAGCCGCCGCTGATCTGCGAGTGGTGCGCCAAAGCGGGCGACTCCCCCTGCGAGGTCGGCGGCCTCCGGATGATCGACGTGACGCTGCCGGAACGCATCCAGGAGGGCGACGATCTGACGTTCCAGGCCCGCTGGAGCGCGGTCGAGGCGCCCGCCGCCGCACTGTGGGCCCGGTGGGAGATGGTGAGCGCCGCCGGGGACGTCGTCGCCACCACCGAGGGACCGCCCGCGCCGGGCGCGCCGACGGACCAGTGGCCCTCGCTGGCGTGGGTCCGCGCGCCCGTGAATCTGGATCTACCGCCAACGCTGCCCGATGGCCCCTATCGCCTGCGTTTGATCCTGGGCGACGCGACCGGGACGCGCGCCCGCTGCGACGTCGTCGACACGCTGCCCATCGCCCTGCGCGAGCGGACGTTCACCGTCCCCGCGCTGCCCCATCCCCAGCAGGCGACCTTTGCCGAGGGGCTGCGTCTTCAAGGGTACGAGTACGCCATCGCCGGGGAGACGCTCACCCTGACGCTCTGGTGGCAGGTCGCGGAAGAGATGCAGACGCCGTATAAGCGCTTCGTGCACCTTTACGCGGTCGAGAGTGGTGCGCTGCCCGTACAGGACGATACAGCGCTGCCGACCGATCGGTGGGTTGCAGGCGAGGTCGTCAGCGAGACCGTGTCACTGGCGCTGGACGCCGTCCCACCGGGCGCGTACCGGGTCGGCGTGGGCTGGTACAATGCGGAGAGCGGGGTGCGATTACCCGCTTTTGACGCCGATGGCGCACGTCTCCCCGACGACCGCGTGACGTTAGATGCCCTTCAGATAACTCGATAGTCCCACAACGTCTTCGGCGGATCACGTTGGGATGTGTCGAAAGTTGCACGGGCTAAGGGATACGTTATAATCACTGTAGGTTATTCTTAGGCAGCGAAGCGGGAATCTACCAACCAGGTCTTATAGTACAGGGCGATCCGCCTAATTCATCGGGCTATTTTATTATTAATCAGCGGATCGGTCACTGTGACCCACACCCTCCCCTGCCACCGCGGCGTGACGAGCGCGTCGCCGTGATGGCATGTCCTACGTTGTGGATGGTGTGTGTGAGCACTTTCCGTTGTGGATCGTGCTGGCTGGCATTCTTCTTAAGGTCAACCTCCCCCGCTCCTTCTGCCTATGGATGTTGTGCGCGTTTTTAGCATTCCTTAGATAGAGGGAGGCATCATTATGTTGCACTTGGTTACGGATACAACGGCGTATCTGCCGGCGGAACTGGCGGAGCGGTGGGCGTTTCACACCGTTCCCCTCAAGGTCAACCTGGACAACAACGCGGTGGACGAGGATAAGGTCGCCCTAGCCGAGTTCTATAAGCGGCTGGAGAAGGTCGAGACGGCGCCCAGCACCAGTCAGCCGGCGCCCGGCGAGTTCATCCGCCTGTACGAGAAACTCCTGAAAAACGGCGACGAGGTGCTCTCGGTGCACATCTCCTCCGGACTGAGTGGGACGCCGCTGGTCGCCGAGATGGCGGCCCGCGAGGTCGATCCGGAGCGCATCAGCGTGGTCGATTCCCAGCTCACCTCGTGCCCGCTGGCGGTCCTCCTCTACATGGCGGGCGAGGCGTTGGAGCGCGGCGCCTCACGGCCGGAGATCGCCGCGCTCCTTCAGGAGAAGTCCGAGGCGTGTGTCAGCGCCTTCCTGGTCGAGGACCTGGAGTACCTACGCAAGGGCGGACGCATCAACGGCGCTGCCAAGTTCCTGGGCACGATGCTCAACGTGCGCCCCATCCTGCACCTGGACAAAGGAAAGATCGAGCCGCTGACGCTGACCCGTACGCGTAAGCGGGGGCTGGGCCAGCTGATCAAGGAGGTACACAGCCGGGTGGGCGACGCCCCGGTCTACGCCGCCGTGACCCACATCCTCTGTGAGGACGAGGCACACGCCTTCGCCGAGCGCGTGCAGGCGACCCTCAACTGCGCACACTTCTTCGTCAGCGAGACCGGTCCCGTCATCGGCAGCCACGTGGGGCCGGGCTTCATCGGCCTCTGCGCCTTCCCGGTGGAGCAGGAAGCATGACCCGCCCGTTGATCATCATCTTTGGAAGCTCCCGCACCCAGGATCCTCGCCATTTGCAGGAGGCGGAGCAACTGGGCCGTCGCCTTGCGGAGAGCGGTTACCGGGTGGGCAGTGGCGGCTACCGCGCCGTGATGGATGCGGTCAGCAAGGGCGCGCACGAGGCCGGCGGGCACGTCATTGGCTATCTCAACGCAGCCTTCGTGGACGTCGCGCCTTCGCGCTGGCTGGACGAACGTCGATCCAACCCCGACCTGCTGCTGCGCATGCGGCAGATGTTGCAAGAAGGCGACGGTTTCGTCGCCACCTGGGGCGGCATCGGCACGCTCTCCGAGGTCACGACAGCCTGGAGCCTGGGGCAAGTCAGCGCCGATCAGGTCGCGCCGGCGAAGCCACTGGTGCTATTGGGCGATCATTGGCAGCCGCTGGTGCGGGACATCGGCGCATACACGGAGATCGGGTCACAACTGCTGACCTATCCGACGCTGGTGGACTCGGTCGAGGAGGTCGTGGCTTATCTGCGCGAGACGGTTCCCCCGGCGTAGTAGTTAGCGCCTTGCACAATTCGGATATGATCACCTTCCAGGTGCACCTTAGCTTTGAGGTGATAAAGCCCTCTGCAATTAGGGTGTAACCAGGCGCGAAGCACTTTCGAAGGCGTGAAAAGGGCCGGCTCGAGCACCCGCGCTTGGATTCTGGTCGAGCATAGCCAGGGAATCGTAGGTGCGTTGCACCTTATGCCGTACCTTTATAAGCCCTACCGGCACAACACCTGCCCCTTTCGCCATCTCTGGTACAATAGAGGCGAACATTCACATCAAGAAAGAGGACAACGTCTATGCCGAACGCAACGTACCACTTTCCGCCCGACTTTCAATGGGGTGTCGCCACCGCTTCGCACCAGGTGGAGGGCGATAACGAGAACAACCAATGGTGGGCGTGGGAGCAGGAAGAGGGCCGCATCAAGCAGGGCCACGTCTCGGGCAAGGCCTGTAACTGGTGGGAGAACGCCGAGGCGGACTTCGATCGGGCTGCCGAGATGAACCTCAACGCGCTGCGGCTCTCCATCGAGTGGAGCCGCGTCGAACCGAAGCCCGGCACCTTTGACGGCGCGGCGCTGGACCGCTACCGGGAGATGATCCAGGCGCTGCACGAGCGGGAGATCACGCCCATGGTGACGCTGCACCACTTCTCCAATCCCCGCTGGCTGGAGACGCAGGGTGGCTGGGAGAATGAGGGAACCATCGCCTATTTCACCCGCTATGTGGAGCGTGTCGTCAAGGCACTGAGCGATAAGGTCACGCTCTGGTGTACCATCAACGAGCCCAACGTCTACGCGACCATGGGGTATCTCATGGGTGACTTCCCGCCGGGCGCTCGGGACATGAGGCGGACCCGCGCGGTGCTCCGACACATGCTCCGCGCCCACGCCGCTGCGTACCGCACCATTCACCGCCTGCAACCGGCAGCCAAGGTGGGCCTGGCGCATAACTTGCGCATCTTCGACCCCGCCGATGCGTCCTCACCGCTGGATCGATGGGTCGCCTGGGCACAGGACGTGGGCTACAATCGCGCCGTCCTCAACGCCGTTTGGCGGGGGCTCTGGACGCCGCCCACGGGCCCGGGGCCGGCCTTCTCCTTGCGCCACACCCTGGACTGGATCGGGCTGAACTACTACACGCGCGATCGGGTCGCTTTCGACAGCGGGGCACAGGAGCTGTTCTTCGGGCGCGCGACCCACGCCGCTGACGCGGAACTGCTCGACGGCGGCTACGGCGAGCTCTATCCCCAGGGCTTCTACCGGGCGCTGAAGCGTCTGGGACGTCTCGGCATTCCCATCTACGTGACCGAGAACGGCGTTCCCGACGCCGACGACGATCAACGGCCCAAGGCTTTGTTACTGCACCTACATCAACTGTGGCGCGCGCTCCAGGGTAATTTACCCATCCAGGGCTACTATCACTGGACGCTGGTGGACAACTTCGAGTGGGCGGAGGGCTGGACGTTGCGTTTTGGGCTGATTGAATTGGATCCGGAGACGCAGGAGCGGACGCCACGCACCAGCGCCGACCTCTACGCCGCCATCGCCCGGGGCAACGCCATCTCGCCCAATCTCATCGACGCTTACGCGCCCGCCGTGCGCGACGTTCTCCTTCCGAAGTAGCGGCTGATGAAGACCGAAACCTTAGCGTACGATCTACCGGAGGAGCTGATCGCCCAGGAGGGCGTGGAACCCCGAGATCACTCCCGGCTGCTGGTCATTCACCGGGAGAGCGGCGAGCTGGAGCATCGCATCTTCTACGAAATCGGCGACTACCTGCGGCCCGGCGACTTGCTTATCGCCAACGAGAGCCGGGTCATCCCCGCGCGGCTCTTTGGGCGCAAGGAACCGACCGGCGGCAAGGTCGAGATCCTGCTGCTGCGCAAGTTGGACGAGACGCGCTGGAAGGCGCTGATCGGCGGAGCGCGGACGCGGGTCGGCACGCACATCCGTCTCCACGCCGACGACAAACCCACCGATTTCACGGCAGAGGTGGTGGATGAGGGCGCCTCCGGCGAGCGGGACGTCCGCTTCTCTGAGCCGGTGGAACCCTACTTAGACACGCTGGGCGTTATGCCGTTGCCGCCCTACATCCACGAGGCACTGGAGGACCCGGAGCGTTATCAGACGGTCTACGCGCAGACACCGGGCAGCGCCGCCGCGCCCACGGCAGGACTGCACTTCACGCCGGAGCTGATGCTGGCCCTGCGCAAACAGGGCGTCCGGTTTGACTTCGTCACGCTCCACGTCGGGCTGGACACCTTCCGCCCGATCACCGAGGAGCAGGTGGAGGAACACGACATTCACCGCGAGTGGATCCGGCTGACGCCGCAGGTCGCCGGGCGCATCAACGAGACGAAACTCCAGGGCGGACGGGTTATCGCCGTGGGCACAACCAGCGTCCGCGTGCTGGAGACCGCTGCACGTCACGGGCTTCTGCAATCGCCGGGGGACGCCTGTCCCTGGCGAGCCGTGGCGCCCTATGAGGGCTTCACCGATATCTACATCACGCCGGGCTTTACGTTCCGCGCCGTGGATGCCCTGATCACCAACTTCCACCTCCCCAAGAGCACGCTGCTGGCGCTGGTCATGGCCTTCGCCGGCGCCGACCTGATCAAGAGAGCGTACACCGAGGCGATAGAGAGAGAATATCGCTTCTACTCTCTGGGAGACGCCTGTCTGATGCTGTAAGCTTTGCGCTGCTGGCTAACGGACGCTGTGGTACAGCGTCCGTTTTTTTGTGCCTATGACCACTCTCCTATTGCGTTCCTCACCTACTTTGACCTAAAATCAGAAGGAAGGTATAAAATTAGTTTAATAGCGCTGACCTTAGTCCGAATCGGTGCCGCCCCGCATCCACCCGGGCGCCGGTCCGGGTCGGCGCGGAAGTCACCGCAAGGGAGTGAGTGTATGAAATTGAAGAAGCTGCTACTGTGGGCTGTCCTGTTGTCCCTCGCCTTTACCATCGCCCCTACCTCGATCGTCGTCTCGCAGGCACCGACGCCACCGACGCCGAAGGTCGCGCCGCCGGTACGGATTCCCGACGATTACGTCGCCCCGGAAGTGGAGACGAGGGCGCCAGCGGTCGTCGCGCCGCAGTCGACGGGGCTGAAAGCGGTGGCGATCGTAGGCACGGGCACACCGAATTTCCAACCGTATATAGAAAATGCCGTCGCCGTATTGCGGGATCACGGCGTGCAGGTAAGTACCTTCTACTCCGCCGTCGATATTTTTAACTGGAATGACGTAGTGGCGGCGGCGACCGGCGCCAGTTACCTGCTCTACGCGGGCCACGGAGTAGGAAGTGGCTCTCAACCTACAGAGCTGGGTACTTTTTATCTGGGGCCCGGCGACGGAGAATTTGTCCGCCCCGAGAACGTGGAGCAGGATCTAGGAGGTCGCATGGCGGACGACGCGGTCGTGATCTTCAACCACGCCTGCTACACTGCCGGGTCGCCCGGTGATATCACTCGAGAGGAAGCGCGTCGCCGCGTCGCTTTGTACGCCGAACCCTTTGTGAACATCGGTTTCCGTGGATACTATGCCAACAACTACTACAACTCCGTGACACAGATCGTCAGAGAGCTGCTGGAGGCGCGGGAAACCGGTGCTACGCTGGGGGATGTCTTCAAGAGCGTATTTCCTAACGACCCTGCAAGATTCCACGATCTTGACTATCCGGTAGCGGGCTACGATCTCTGGCTCAATAACGAAGATGATGCCTGGAACTACGCCTTCGTGGGCCAGCCGACCTATACGTTTGCCAATCCCGAGCTGGGCGGCCTGCCGTCGGCGCTGACCTACACGTACAATCAGGCGACCACAGCGCTCTCCCCCGCCAACCACACTGTGACGCCTGCCAACGTGGGCAACGACGACCCGCTGACGTGGTCGGTCACGACGGACAGCGGCTGGCTCGATCTATCCACCGGCAGCGGCGTGACGCCGGACACCTTCACCGTGACGCCTGACGCCTCCGCCATCGACAGCTTCCCGTTGGGCCGCCATACGGGCGTCGTCACCGTCACCGTGACGGATCCCCCCGAGACGGAGGCAGCGACGCAGGCCATCCCCGTGACCCTCGACGTGGTCGTCCCGCGTCTCGGCGGATTGCCCGCCGCGCTGGAGTTCACGTACTTCGTCTCCGACACCCTGCTTCTCCATGTTTTGAAAGCGGGCTTAAGATCACTATCAATCATATCCGGAACAGCAGCAGT
>CAZCPK010000212.1:0-7262 GCA_964500755.1 uncultured Anaerolineales bacterium | reverse complement strand
ATGGATCAGCCCACTCAAACGGATGTAGGGCTTCACCTAATTCCCGACAAGAGCCACGCTTGTCAAAACGCTCGCCGTGCAGGAAGGACCAAGTAGGATGAACGACGTTCCAAAAGTGTGAGGAAGTAACTTGAGGGTGAAGTGCTTCCCCTTTACACTAGTGTGGATTCGCACGTGGGCGCCTTTCGATGGGTACTCAGGCAGTCCAACCCATGAATCTCGTCCTACTCCCCAGGACAGAGCATACACCTTATAACGAGGAGGCAAAATGCAACCTTCAAAAGTGCACGATGTTATTGGAAGTGTGATGATTGGCGATGGCGAACCTATCGTGGTGGATCTCAAGCGCTCTCACGGGACCTACGTCGTCGACGCGATCACCGACCGCGAGTACCTCGATTTCTTCAGCTACTTCGCCAGTCAGCCCATCGGACACAATCACCCCAAGATGAAGACGCCGGAGTTCCTGGAAAAGCTCACCGAGGCAGCGCTGACCAAGCCCTCCAGTTCTGACTTCTACACGACCTACATGGCCGAGTTTGTGGAGACGTTCAGCCGCGTCGCCATGCCCGAGGAGATGCGCCACCTCTTTTTCATCAGCGGCGGCGCTCTGGCAATCGAAAACGGCCTGAAGGTCGCCTTCGACTGGAAATTCCGCCGTAACCGTGATTTCATCCGCAGCGACACCGCCGAGAAGTGGGGTTACCTCATCGAGGGCATGGGCACCAAGGTAATTCACTTCCAGGAAGCGTTCCACGGGCGGACCGGCTACACGATGTCCATGACGAACACCACCGATCCCCGCAAGCACTGCCACTTCCCCAAGTTCGATTGGCCGCGCGTCGTCAATCCCAAGCTGCGCTTCCCCATCACAGACGAGGTACTTGCCGAGGTCAAGCGCGCCGAGGAGATCGCCATCACGCAGATCGAGGCCGCGGTGCGCCAGTACCCCGGCGACATCGCCGCGCTGGTCATCGAGCCCATCCAGGGCGAGGGCGGCGACAACCACTTCCGCATGGAGTTCCTGCGCGAGTTGCGCCGGCTGGCCGACGAACACGAGTTCCTCTACATCGTGGACGAGATACAGGCCGGCATGGGCCTCACCGGAAAAATGTGGGCCATTGAGCACGCCGATATCCTCCCCGACATCATCGCCTTCGGCAAGAAGAGCCAGGTCTGCGGCATCATGGCCGGCCCGCGCATTGACACGGTCACCCACCACGTCTTCTCCGAATCGAGCCGCCTGAACTCCACCTGGGGCGGCAACCTGACCGACATGGTGCGCGCGCAGCGCTACCTGGAGATCATCGAAGAGGAGAACCTGGTGGAAAACGCGGCTGTGCAGGGCAAAGCGCTGCTAACCGGCCTGCGGGAGATCGAGGAAGCGTCCAACGGGTTGATCTTCAACAGCCGGGGAAGCGGTCTGATGATCGCCTTCGACCTGGAAGATGACCTGATGCGCAACCGCATGCACGCCGCCCTGCGGGAGAACGGGCTCTATACGCTGACCTGTGGTCCGCGCTCCATCCGCTTCCGACCGCACCTGGACGTCCAGGAGGAACACGTCAAGGAAGCGCTGAAAATCGTCGCGCAGACGGTGGACGCGCTCTCCTGAGCCGTCTTGCCTACCCAGATATGCACAACAGGATCGGGTAAACCCCGATCCTGTTCTCTTTCATCAGGGGGTCGTCAACACGCCAGCCGCAGCGCCTCCTCGCCCAGACGCGGGACCACCACGCTGACGTCCTGCTCAGCGCAGAAAGCGATGTCCGCCGCCGCGCCGATCTCCTGCACTCGCCGACCGCTGTTCGAGGCGCGGAAGGCCACGCGTACGTCATCGTACGTGGACCACAGCCGCCGGGCAGCGACGGCCCCATCGGTCAGCTCGAGCGTCATCCCCGCCGCCGGCGCCAAGGCCAACAGGGTATCGACCAGCGCACCGGCGCAGACGGCGTCGTCCAGGACAAAGCGGCGATGGCGTCCGGCGCACGCGATACCCAACGGTGCGCCCAGCTGCTGCGCCTGCGTCAACGCCACTCGACAACAGGCCGTGGCGTTCCGCATACAGCCGACGAGGACAGCGCGGGCGTCGGCCAACCGGCAGAGCGCGGCGGTGCCATTGCTGGTCGTCAACACGACCTCACGTCCCTGCAGGTCGGCGTCGAGCAACGCCGTCGGGGAGTTGCCGTAATCAAAGCCGGGGAGCGGCAAGCCGTCCCGCTCGCCCATCAAGAGCCGGTCGCCTGCAGCGGATAGGCGTCGCGCGTCCTCGACCGTGCCGGTGACCCACAGCCGGGCGACGCTGCGCTCCAACAGCGTCACGATGGTGGTACTGGCCCGCAACACGTCCACCATAATGGCAACACAGTCGTCAAAGACATCCGCCTGCTGGGGCGTCAACGCTACGTCCAATTGCATGAATACACCTCACGGTTATCAACGGATTTAACGAATTTAACGGATGAGATGCGGTAAGCATCCATGTTCCATTGTAACATATGTAACATAATGTGAGGAGAGCCCAACGAAAAACGCGGGGCGACAACCGAGCGTCGCCCCGCGCAGAACTACCGTAGGTAGCAGCGTTTACTTAACGCGCCACAGACTTGGCGTGTTGGGCGGTTCCCATCCAAGGATTGATGTATGGGATTGTAACGCTTCATAGGTCACACCATTATAGGTCACCACACTACCAACCGCATAGGCGGTGTTGGGCGCCCATTCGGTCGTTCCATCCGGTGTAGGGATACGCCAGAGACTCGGGGTGTTGTCCGGCGTCCAACCAGGAAGAGCGGTATGAGCAATACGACATTCGTACAGCGTACCCTCATAATAGACACGGTCGCCCACCTCGTAATAGACGTAGGCTTGCCAGTCATCCAACATCTCGACACGGACGGACTGCGCGTAAACGGCGCCGTGCAGCTCGCTGGATTCGCCGAAGACCGCGCGGTTCTGCGGCGCGGTGAGTACACCCAGTACCTGCGCGCCCTCACCCACCTCAAGCTGTCCCGGTCGCATAATCTGAAAGCGAACGTCGGTAGTGGCGCCCGTGACCAGATCCATCGTGGCATAGGCACCCATCGTCAAGGGAAGACTAACCGGTTCAGGCACACCATCTGGAGTCCCAACACGGACAATCACCGGGCCTTCAGCGGCATTGAAGGTGAGTCCGGCATACGCCTCAACGGTGAACGACTGCACGTAGTAGACGCCGCTCTCCAATTGCACCACCGCGCCGTCCGCCACGGTGACGTGCCGGTAAGTGCCCGGCTGCAGCTTGTCATCACTGGAGAAGCTCACGTCACTCCCGGCGACGAAATCATAGACGGGCAGCACGATGTTCAGCGGGCTTAGCACTGCATGCTCCTCGACCGTGCCGGCGACCTGACCGAGGACCGTGACGTCGCCGCCACTGACCACGTCGCCGTTGACGGTGGTACCGCGCCCCACTCGGACATCTCCCAGGGCCTGAATACTGCCGACCAACGTCTGCGCCGTCGACGTGTCGTTGAAGACGACGCTGCCGTTGGAGCCGACGTCGCCGCTTAAGAGCTGGTCCGCACCGGGGCCGAATTGCACGCCCTCGGTGGCGTAGATCGTGAAGTCCGTCAGGAGAGCGCCGGTGAACTCGGCGACGGCGAATTCAGAGAACGAATCCACGCGGCCCGCAACCCAGTTGTTCTTCTGATCAACGTAGAGCGTGCGGTCGACAAATTCACCGTCTTCGGCGTGCAGCAGCCGGACCCGCGCCTCATCGGCGACCTGGCTCTCGTCGTAGCGCAGGAGCACGGTGTTGGCGTTCTGGTACGTCGCGGTGGTCTCCAAGTCGAGAGACGTGTTAGGCAACAGCTCATAGTCGGGCGGTACGATCGCGCTGCCGCTACCCGGCGCCGCGGTCGTCGTACCGGCGGCGGTCACCTCGTCAAAGGTCACGTAGACCCCGGCAACCGGCGCTGCGGTCACGCGCTGCCCGGCGGGCGTCGCGGTCTTTGTCCCGTAGGTGATCTTCAGTTCAGAGTAGTCGAGTTCGACGTCGTCAACGAAGACGAGGTCCAGTTGCCCATCTTCCAGCTCAGGCAGTAGATTATACAGCGCCTTGTGCGCATCGGGCACAGTATCCCGTTCAGGCCAGGAGTTGCCAGGCCCGGGAAGGGCCCAGTCCCCGTTAGTCTCAAGCAGGCGTACCGGAACCTCGGCTAGATCCACGGTCACGGTATAGGTCGGCCCGGGCTCGTCTAGCCACTCGTCGGGATCGGGCTCAGGCTCGAAGCCCAACAGGTCACGGAGCACGATGACCGGATGGCCCGGATAGGAGACCTTCTCGTATTGAAGCATGTCATTCTTGATCCACTGCCGACCACGGAAGGTGAAGGTCAGGGTCGCACCGTTGATCGGCGCGCCGCCCGGCACGGTGAAGTCGTGTGTGACGCCGACAGGCCGATCCATGCCACCGACGTCCAGGATAACGGCGAAGTTCTCCTCATGCTCGGCGATGATGTCCAGGGCTGTCTGGGAGAGGGGGGGATCATCGACGGCATCACCAGGATGGAAGTTATCCTTGTCTCCGACCAGGTCGATCAACGTCCCGCCCTCGTCACCGTACTGGCGCACGTAGGCCAGAATTGCGGTGCCGGCGAAGTCGATGGCGTTCTCCACGGTAGCCCAGGAGCGCACGTCGTCCACGTAGGCGGCGTCAGAGGGACCGCCACTCCCCGCGCTGAACTCCGTATAGAACGGATCAGTGACATCTAGATCCACACTGGAATCACAATTCTTCATCGGGTGGGGAGAATCCATGCAATAGGTACCCACTTTGGTTACCTGTTCTGTGGCATTAGGCCCATTGACCACGCCGCCGATCAGATCGACTTCTTGCAAATCCGCGGTCTGGTTGTGAGGATTGTGCGGATAGATCTCGCCCGCCCCAATGATAAAGGACGTTCCCCAGGCGTTGGCGCCGAGTACGGCGTCCATCTGACGCTGACCGAAGGCCGCGTACTTATCGTAATCCGATTGACTCAGATCATCTTCAGCGAGTTCAAGGTACATGCTGGTCGTTGCGGACAGGCCCAACGCCATGCTGACGGCGTCGAACTCGCTCGTGGCGGAACCAAAGTCGAAGGGCGCGGATTCTGCCTGGGCCACGCCTTGATCGACCTGACGTTGCAGATCATCCAGGAGATCCTGCTTATCAACCGCAAGACCGGTGCTCCCTGCCGCTTCCATCGCCTTGTAGAGCTCGTAATGGGCCAGCGCGCTGACGTCATAGAGGTTTAGTGTGCTTGTGGCCGCATTTATATACTCGTAGGCCCAATCTGCAGCATCGGATAGATAGCGATCATCGTCAGTCACATAATAGAGCTCGACCGCGCCCAACTCCATATCATCCTGCCAATAGTGCTCAGGATAGAAAGCATGGGGAGAAGCGGTCAACAGATCTCCACTGGGGTTCGTGTCCGCAGCTGCATAGATGTTCTCTGCGTAGGTCAAACAGTCGTTGGCAAATGCCGGATCTACATCTTTGTAGACCTGATATCCGAGCGCAAAAGCGGCGCTGAGGCGACCCGCGAGATTGGGGCTGAGCTTCTCCGTCGCCCCCTCAAAAGAGGCGCGTAACAAGGGGCGATTAAGGACGTACCGGTATTGGTGCGCCTCAAAGAACGATTCACTCTCGTCGTGATGGGGGAGACGCCAGGCGCTGTGATCGCCCGCAATGTAGTTCGGCCAATCGTCCCACTTCTCGTTTCCTGTGCCAATGCCTACCTGATAATAGAGCGTGCCGGAACTATCATCCCACATCTTCTCGAGCCAGTCGAGACCCCAGCGCGCTTCACCGAAGAAGTCCGCCGCCTGTCCGCTTCCCACCAGATCGGGACGATCCCGGACGGCGACGAGCATCATATCGGCGGCATAGGCGGCGTTGCTGACAAATTTGACGAAGTCCCCGGCATCGTACCAGCCGCCGGAAACGTCTCGTTTCGCAGCGCCGGCAATCGCCTCCAAATCATCCGCCAGATACCAGCCGGTGTTCCCTCCGGGATCCACAATTTCTGCATATTGAGGTATGTGATAGACCGTTGCTTCTTCATCATTTTCATGATGGGTATCTCGCTGGAAGTTCTCAAAATACGACTGGGTGTTCTCCAGCAACGTATCGTAGAGAACCGCAGGCGTGCCAATCTCAAACGCCACCGACGATTCCCCGTCGACCTCAATGTAATAAGTGCCCGCGTCCTCGAAGTCGTCAAAGTCGAGCTCGTAAACGTACCCGTAGGTATTACTCCATCCGCCCTGGTTGGCGCCGATGGAGCCCGTGTAGACGGTCACGTCGTCGGATTCACGCTTGACCTCGAAGTCGCCGGAGGTCGCGGTGTACGTCAGCAGATAGGCGCGCTTGGGGGCGTCCACCGGATAGCCTACCTGATTTACGCGCACGTAGGCGTCCGCCGCCCGCACCGGCTGCACCACCATAACAGATTGCAGTATAAAGGAAAGCATCAGCACGGCAACCAATCCGCCGGTCAGTAACGATTTTCTAAAGCAGCCCTTCTTAAGCATTGATACTCCTTTACTTGAATTAGGAAGAAAAGTCGAAGTTAAATGAGAGAGGCACCATCCAACGCCTCTTTCTCTGACTGATCCCTTCACGGAACAGTCAGTTTTTTTCTGTGCATCATCAGAGGACTTGAGATTACGGTATAAGGTGCAACGCACCTACCATGATCCGGTCATGATGGATAAGAATCCCTACCAACAGGCGCGAAACGGGCATCTTCAAGATTCCGAAGGTGCGTCGCACCTGGCTAAATCCTAATGCCGTAATTTCAGAGAGGACATTGAGTATCAATTCATAGTCTCTCCTAACCCGGTTACACCGGCGATACTAGTCGAGGTAATCCTATACGAGGAACACAGCTCAAGCAGATAACCCACTGTGCTCAAAAATCATCTGAAGATGATCAAATCAGACCGAATATCTCTTATTAGTTATTTTCAGCAAAAAACGAACTGGAGAGGAAAAAAAAACAGAACCGCAGCAGCTTGAAAAAGAGAATTTTCCAAAGATGTGCTTTTGGAACCGCCTATAAACCAGTATAGGCGAAAGGTGGGTCGCTGTCTTGTACAAAGACGACGTGTTTTTGTACTTTTCTGTCCCCTGCCCAACCCGAAACTCTATATGATGATCGAGCTACCTATCACTTTGGCGAACATATGAACGATTTTACGTAAAGCCCCCCAACTTCTAGGTCAAAGGTTCG
>CAZCPK010000211.1:0-7297 GCA_964500755.1 uncultured Anaerolineales bacterium | reverse complement strand
CGTCGTTGGCTGGCACTCGCTGCCACGTCAACGGGGTGACTTTAGCAAAACTGCGAATTTTCTACCTTCACCGGGCATCATGGTTATCACCCAAAGAGGATGGGTTTTCCATTGGATTGAAAACAACATACTATATACATTTATAGCGGAATTTAAGCCATCCCATAAAGAAGTACTCGCATTAGTACCCTTATTAGCCCGCATTAAATAACACGGTTATAAGACCTAACACTTTTAAGGAGTCTAAAATGACTTATGCTTATGTCTACGCTCCAGTTACAGGACAAAATTGGGGACAACAAACATATTGTTACTCTGGAAGTTCTCATACAGTCGTGAGTTGCTTGGGAGGACAAAATCCTCTTGATATTAGTGGATCCGCAGGTAACTCTCTATATTTTTATGGTAGCGCCGTCATTCAAAGCATCAGAACGCGAAAAGTCTCGGGGGTTTGCGCCATCGATCCTGCTCCATGGGACTATGGAGTTGTTGTGGATTTTTTTGCTGAACAAAATGCACAGTGCTATATTGGTAGCATAGGCTATGGTCACGTACAAGATCGGATCAATAACGGAATTTATAATACAAGATCTCTACGAATTGGAGAGCTTCCACCTGATTGCAATTGCGGATGCTCGGATGGAATACATACGCATATACAGTTTAAACCAGTAGGAGGATTAGGAGAAGCACGCCCCTTTAATTGCTATCAAACTTTGTACGTTGGTTCAACATGGATTTATCGTTGGATCTGGGGAGGATGGTGTTAAGGTGCAGATAAAAAGATGTACACGCGCCTTCGCGCTTTTGATCACAACAACACGACTCCTAACAAGCTGCGTTCCATTACCCAATGGCACGCCGATCCACGTAGCTCCAGAAGCGCCGGTGACAAATACGGCCCGAGTTTCAAAGACGCCAACGTCGGCGACCCCGACACAGACCCCTTTACCACCGGCACCGCCCTCCCCAACCGACCCCATCGTCCCAACGCCAACCGGTGCAGAAAGCGACGGCGCCAGCCATAGCCCCCACATCTCTGCCGACGGTCGCTGGGTAGTGTTCCAATCCGAGGCCACCACGCTGGTGCCGGAGGATACCAACGAGCTGACGGACATCTTCGTGTATGACCGGGTCGCCCAGACCATCGAGCGTGTGAGCGTCGCCGCCG
This sequence comes from uncultured Anaerolineales bacterium, assembly GCA_964500755.1. Taxonomy (GTDB): domain Bacteria; phylum Chloroflexota; class Anaerolineae; order B4-G1; family SLSP01; genus G713. The sequence goes on along the minus strand of CAZCPK010000211.1, from coordinate 6,126 downwards.
ACGGCAACCAGGGCGATGGAGCCAGCTTCGCACCCGCCATCTCTGCCGACGGGCGCTGGGTAGCGTTCTGGTCCTTCGCAACTAACCTCGTGCCCGACGATACCGAGACGTGCGGCAAGGCGCCCGCCACTTACAACTGCGCCGACATCTTCGTCCGCGATCGAGAAACCGGAACCACGGAGCGGATCAGGGCCGTGGGCCGTCGAGGGCTGGGGAGCGGCGACCACCGCCTGGACCTCTCTGCCGACGGTCGGCGGGTGGTGTTCTACACGCGGGTCGGCGACGTAGGGTACGACGAGACAACCGACACCTGGGGCGTCTTCCTGCACGATCGCGCACACGGCACCACGGAGCTCGTCAGTTTGACGGAGAGCGGCTCCCCCGGCAACGGAGACAGCGTGGCTCCCAGCATCTCCGCCGATGGGCAACGGGTCGCTTTCGTCTCGTGGGCCAGCGACCTGGTGGTGGACGACACAAACGGTGCGCCTGACGTCTTCGTCTACGATCACGAGACGGGCCAGGTACACCGCGCAAGCGTCTCCAGCAATGGGACCGAAGGGAACGGAGCAAGTGGACTCTTACAACATCAACAGGGCTGGAGCGGCGGGCCGGCCCTCTCGGCAGATGGACGGTGGGTGGCGTTTGCGTCCAACGCCGATAATCTCGTCACCGAAGATACCCACCGGTGTGAAGATCCTGTCACCGGCCCCCACAACTGCTACGACGTCTTCCTACACGATTGGCAGGAGAAGACGACGAGGCGGGTCAGTGTGGCTTACGACGGAAAGCCGGGCGATGGAGAGAGTCACGCTCCGGCTATCTCCGCTACCGGACGATGGGTCGTCTTTGTCTCCTCCGCCGCAAACCTGGTGCTGGACGATACCAACACCTGCCCGTACACCACGTTCGCCCGCAACTGCCCTGACATCTTCGTATACGACCGGCAGACACAGCATATCGAAAGGGTCTCCCTTGCCCATGATGATGTGCAGGCCAATGACGCCAGTTACGCTCCCAGCATCTCATCCGACGGTCGGTGGATCACCTTTTCATCCTTGGCAAGTAATCTTGTAGACAACGATACCAACGACGTCAGGGATATCTTCATACGAGATCGTTCAACCGGTGAAACTGAACGGGTCCGTCCCTAGTGTGCTGTATGGAGGTTACTTCATGATATCCAAGGTATTTGCCTGGGTCTTGATGTTTGCACTTTTGGGAACGTTAGCGGCTTGCCGCCCCGTGCCCCCCAACCAGGGCAGAAACAGGCACGCCCGCTTCTCTGGTACCGCGCAGCACCGTTCCTCCGGGCGTCGATCCGGAGGCCAAGAAAGGATGGTGCCCTGAAAATGCAGCCATAGGTGTGTGTCAACTGTAGCCAGACGCAAGGGTATAGGACAAATTATTGGGGAATTCCTGCTATCATCCCCGCGAAAGCGGAAATCCACAGCTTTTCGCAGCCCTGGGTGCCCGCCTACGCAGATCTGACGTGGTAGTTGGCTTTTGCAAGACGTTTCTCTATCTTTTCCCTATATTCTGTCGTATACCCCAGACGCAAGGAGTTTGACGTGTATAGGAAACGTAAGAAGTGCCCGGTGTTCGCATTGCTGGTGCTGCTGAGCGCGGCAACCAACCGGCGATCTCTATCACCATGGTCTCTGGAGATGATAGCGTTGGGCCGTAGCGCTGCTCCCCGTTGTCTTTTTGATGGGTCGTTTGTCCAGGTGTGCAAAACGAGAGAGGTGTTCCCATGCGTTCTAACAGTCTTATGGAGGGATCAAAACTAAGATGGATGATTCTGTCCCTCGGTCAGTGGGTCCTGATCATAACGGCGTCCGCTTTCGCGGTATGGGCCGATCTCCTGATCCACGAAGCGCGTTGGACGTTCTGGCCCGGCGTGCTCGTTGTCGTCGGCGGGCTGCTTGTGGCCTTTGGCAGCCTCGGCTTTTCGCTGGGGCAGATGTATACGCCAGATGAAAAGAGAGTCTGGTTCACTGCCCTCTGGATGCTCATACCCACCGTTCCTGCCCTGGTGGTCGCCCTACGTTCGGGTCTTGCCGATCCCCAGGTATTCGTCCGCGTCAGTTTGATCTATGCGGCGACAGGGTTCGGCATCGGGATGAGCCGGCTGTCTTCCTCTGCTTTCAAAGCATCTGAGGTGGGTAAGCCTTATCAGATTGTAGCCTACGTGGGACAGGGGCTGGTTATGCTCTGGTTGGCGGTGGCGACGTTGATCTACGTCTCGGCTCCGCGCCTAGACGTTGTTTTTGGGTGAACTTGGGATGTAGAGTGCTGCGTTGTGGGGCGTATGACGTTGTCATAAAGGGAAGCAGTGTGAACTGCTTCCCTTTTGCTATGGGAGGTGAGTGCTGGCCCTTGTGGTACTGAGAGCAACACAGCTTGACTTCCTCCCCTCGTGGGTGAGAATAAGGTATAAATCTATATACTGTGGGGAGGAACGATGTTTGATACGCTAAGTTTTGTCTTCAAATACGCCCGAAAGTACGTTGGGGTGTTGACCATTACCGTAATCAGCATGATTCTGCTGGTGGGGACGACGCTGGTCGCGCCCTGGCTGGTGCGGGAGATGATCGCCATCGTCGAGGATCCCGCCTCGGGGCCCGAGGTCATGACGACCATCACGCGGCTGGCGCTGACGGCGCTGGGCGTCTTTCTGGTCGGAGGTGTCATGCGCTTCGTCCGCAGCTACGCGGCGCACGTCGCCGGGTGGGGCGTGGTCGCCGACGTGCGTCAGCACATCTACGAACATCTGCAGCAGCTCTCGCTGCGCTTTTACGAGGATAAGCAGACGGGCCAGCTGATGTCGCGGCTGGTCAACGACTCGGACAAGTTCGAGACGCTTATCGCCCACGCCGTGCCCGACGTCATCGTCAACGTGCTGACCTTCGTCGGCGTCAGCGTCATTCTCTTCTCTATGAACCCGACGCTGCTGCTATTGAGCATGGTGCCGATTCCGTTGATCGTGCTGGCGATGCGCGGCTTTTCCAAATACGTCCGTCCCGCCTTCCGTGTCCGCCAGGAGAAGTTGGGCGAGCTCAACGCGCTGCTCAACGACAACATCTCCGGCATCCAGGAGATCAAGGCCTTCACGCGCGAGGAGATCGAGTCGGGACGTATCTGGCGGCGCATCGTCGGCTATCGCGACTCGCTGCTGCGCGCGCTGCGGCTGATGGCGATCTTCCATCCCTTCGTCGAGTTCGCCTCATCGCTGGGGACCATCGTGCTGATCTATTTTGGCGGGCGGCTGGTGCTGCAGCAGACCCTGCCGCTCGAGGATCTGGTGGCCTTCTTTCTCTACCTCAATATATTCTACCAGCCGGTGCGCCAGCTGAGCATGGCCTGGGAGCACCTGCAGGAGTCGCTGGCCAGCGCCGATCGCGTCGCCGAGCTGTTGGATGAAGAACCCGACGTGGTGGAGCGCCATGACGCCGTCGAATTGAAGGAGCGGGCGCGCGGCGATATCGTCTTCCGTAACGTCGACTTCGCCTACGACGAGGGCGACGTCGTGTTGGAGGAGATCAACCTGGAGATTCCCGCCGGACACGTCGTGGCGCTGGTCGGGCCGACGGGCGTGGGCAAGACGACGCTGGCGAGCTTGATCCCTCGCTTCTACGACGTGAATGCCGGCGAGATCCGGCTGGATGGGCGCGACGTCCGCGACCTGACGCTGCAGAGCCTGCGCAAGCAGATCAGCATCGTCCTCCAGAACGTCTTTCTCTTCCACGGGACGGCGGCGGAGAACATCATCTTCGGCAACCCCGACGCGACGGAGGAAGAGATGCTCGCGGCGGCGAAGGTCGCCAACGCGCACGCCTTCATCTCCAACCTACCGCAGGGCTACGATACCGTCATCGGCGAGCGCGGCGTGAAGCTCTCCGGCGGGCAGAAGCAGCGGCTCGCCATCGCGCGGGCCGTTCTCAAGGACGCGCCGATCTTGATCCTGGATGAGGCCACATCGTCGGTGGATACGGAGACCGAGCTGCTGATCCAGGAGGCGCTGGAGCGGCTGATGGTGGGCCGCACGACGCTGATCATCGCCCATCGGCTGAGCACCATCCGCAGCGCCGACAAGATCGTCGTGCTGGAAGGCAGCCGCATCACGCAGCTGGGCACCCACGAGGAGCTGATGGCGGAGGACGGACTCTACAAGCACCTCAATGAGGTGCAGGCCGAGGTCGAGCCGCGCTGGACACAGATGCGCGAGCAACGTCACCGGCTGGAGGACGGCTCCTTGATGGAGGCGCGGAAGAATTAGAGGACGTACTGTGCAAATGCAAACCTCCGAGGTCCCGCAGGCCTCGGAGGTTTGGGTGGTTTTATTCACAAACCATCCATGATGCAGAGAGACCTCTAGGCTTTTTCGCGCGCCTCCTCAAGCGCGTCGAGTTCCGTCTCCTCTAGACTCTCAGATTTGGATTCGTCGGGGATGTCCTCGATCAAGAAACGCCGGATGGCGCGCAGGGCCGCGCGGAGCATCATCTCGCCCAGCGGTACCATCTTCAGGTCGATGAAGAGGTTCTCCTCGGGGATCTCGTCGTCCAGCTGGCGCATCTCCTCATGAAAGATGAGTACTAGATCCTCCTCGTGATCGTCAAGGAAGGCCGCCAGGTCGCGGCGGGCGAGCTGGAAGGCGGTTTCGCGGACCAGTTTTCGGAAGATCATGGGCGCTCCTGCCAGCTCTCGGTCGCTTGGCGGATGACCTCCCGCAACTGGGGATTCGGGACGTTGGCGACGTCGATGTAGCGCTCGCCGTCGACCCAGATCTCCAGCGTGCCGTCGGGCGCGGTGCCGAAGTCGACCGCATAGTGCGCCAGCGTGGGATCCTTGGCGATCCGATCGTGGACGATGTCCTCGATCTGCTCGGCGAAGGGCGCCGCCAGCTTCTCACCCGCGTCGCGGTCGTAGAGCGTCACGCCCTCGCCATCGGCCTCCGTTGCCGCCAGGGTCTCCTCCGGCGGTTCCTCTCGCATCCACTCCGGTCTCTCGCCCGGCGACGTCTCGGTCAGGTTGACGTCGCGGGAGCGGCGCCAGAGCAAGAAGACCAGTACCGCTGCGGTGACGAGAAATAGGCCGACGCCCAGCACCAACCAGATAAGCAAGTTTGAGGTAGCCATGAGTCTTCTCCTTGGAAAACGATAAAGCCGTAAAATAACAAAGGGCAATCAGTGAATCGTCCGTTGACCAGGTCGTCAGGCCGACAACGTATTGGAAAAATCTACTCTAAACGTGCTTCTCTTGATAATCAACTCTCTTCTCAGCGTCGGATGGCGGTGTGAAGCGCCTGACGTAGGTCGGCGTTGGGTAGGGTGTCAATGTCGGTGTAGCGCGCTTCGTCCCACCAGATCTCCAGTTTGCCCGTTGGAGTATTGCTGAGACTCACGTTTGCGCCGATCTCCTCTGCGTCGGTCGCCGCCAATTGCGTATTGAGCGTCTCCTGGAGCAGCCCCTCGATCTCCTCGGTGAAGTAGGCGCGATTGTGTCGATCGTCCCCCTGATGTACTTGTGGACTCAGTCGGGCGTCGTCCCGCGTGACGGGGGAAACGCCTCGCGCTTGGTGATGCCCTGTCCTTGATGAAGCGGTGCGCAATATACACCGCGGTAAGTAGGATCGCCACGCCACTAAGTCGCATAAATATCTCAAGCATCAGTAGATCAACTCCAGGAACGCCTCGCAGTCGACGCCGCCCAGGTATTCGCAGGTGTCCAGCCCGTCCAGCGACGTCTCCAGCGCGTCGCGGTCGTAGCGCGTGCCCAGCAGGCGTGCCTCGATGTCAGTCACGTCGCCGTGTCCCAGGAAGTCGCCGTAGATCTTGACGTCCCGGATCACCCCGCGCTGCACGTTGAGCCGCACATCGACCTCGCCGGTGGGGAAGCGCTTGTTGTGCTGGACGTTGAACTCGGGGGAGCGCCCGTAATTCCACTCCCAGCGGTCGTACCGCTCGGCCTTGATCTTCTGGATCTCCGCCCAGTCGTCCTTGGTCAACTTGTACTGCGGGATCTCTTCGGCGTCGCGGAAGATGCCGCGCAGCACCCGGGCGCGGAACTCGCGGGTCGTCATGGGCTCGTCCAGAAACTCGCTGATGTTGGCGACGCGGCTGCGCACCG
>CAZCPK010000210.1:0-7307 GCA_964500755.1 uncultured Anaerolineales bacterium | reverse complement strand
GCCGTAGGCGAGGATGCGGAGATAGTCCGGGACGAAGCTCTCCCGCCCCACGGCCTTGTACTTGCGATAGAGCGCCAGCACCAGCAGGTTGCCGAAAGCGTAAGCGTAGCAGTAGAAGGGCGTCTGGTAGATGTGCGGGATCACCAGCCACTCGTAACGGAATTCCTCGTTGACGTTGACGGCGTCGCCGAACTGCTCGCGCAGGTTCTCCACGTAGGTGGCCTCGAGGTCGTCGCGCTTGGCGCCTGCTTCGATCATCGCGTGAGCCTTCTTCTCAAAGAGCACGAAGTACGCCTGCCGCACGATGGTCGCGTAGGCGTCGGAGAGGATGTTGTTGAGCAGCGTCCGCCGCACCTCGACGTCGGTCTCCGCGCTCAGCAGCTTGTCGGTGAGCAACATCTCGCCAAAGACCGAGGCCGTCTCCGCCAACGGCAGCGCCGAGTGGAAGGTGAACGGCGAGTGATCGGCCGCCATCAGCGCGTGGACGCCGTGCCCCAGCTCGTGGGCCAGCGTGGAGACGTCGCTGATCTTGCCGTTGTAGTTGACGAGCACCCAGGGCGTAACGCCGGGCAGCGGGCCGTAACAGAAGGCGCCGCCCATCTTGCGCGGTCGCACCTCGGCGTCCAGATGTTCCTCGTCAATAATCTGCAAGGCCTGATCCGCCAGCTGAGGCGAGAATGCGCGGTAGCTCGCATCCACCAGCCGCACGGCCTCGTCGAAGGGATAGGTCTTCTCGGCCTCGGAGAGCGGCGCATAGACGTCGTAACGCTGCAGCTGATCGACGCCCAAGGCGTCGGCCTTGAAGCGGAAGTAGCGCTGGAAGAGCGCCACGTTCTTCTGGATGACCTGCAACAGCGTCTCGACGACCTCGTTGGGGATGTCGTTGTCCAGGTTGCGCACGCTGACCGGACTCTCGAAGTCGCGCAGATCGACGTTTTCCGCGCGCCAGTCCCGCACCCGCGCCATGTAGATCTGCGCCAGGACGTCGGCCTGCTCGCTGTAGACACGGTAGAACTCCTGGTAGGCGGCCTTGCGAAGCTCGGGGTCCGGGCTGAAGGCGTAGGACATCAGCGCGTCCCGCGTCAATTCCTTTTCCTCGCCGTCCACGGTGAGGTGGTAGGTGAAGCCGGTGGTGATCATGTCGTAGATGGTCAGCACGGCGCTGATGCCATTGACGTTCTTGACATTGATCACCTGCTCCTCGGCCTCCGAGAGGGTGTGCGGCTTGAAGCGTCGCAGGCTCTCCAGGTAATAACGGCGGTCGCCGCTGGCCTCCAATAGCGGCGCGGCGGTCTCATCGTCCAACGACTTCCACCAGAGGTTGAAGAAGAGCGTACGGTTCTGCAGGTCAGCGGCGAACTGTTCGACCTTGGAGCGGAAGGCCAGCGCGTCCTGGTCGGCCGTGTTCTCCGAGAAGTAGAGGTAACTGTAGGCGACCAGACGCGCGGTGTCGGCGTAGAGCGCCTCGTAGCGATCGAGCACGTCCACAAACGTCGCCGTCTCAATGTCGGGGGTGAGTGCTCCGCGCAATCGCTCGAACTCCGTCACAGCCTTTGACACGTTCTCAAGATACGCCTCCGTCTCCGGCGTCCCCGGCGGCGAAAGCAAGGATTCCAACGTCCAGCGTTGCGGTTCGTAGGTCATATCTCCTCCCTAAAATAGTCTGGTAGTCAATTGGTCTGGTAGTCAGGTAGTCCGGTGGTTTAGGTGGACGGATTGATAAGAATAAGTTTAATTCGTCTCATCCTGCCGGGTGTCTGCATCATGACGGACGTCGCGGCTCAGCCACCACACCGCCACCAGGAAGAGCGCCGTCAGCAACGCATCGCGCACCCAGAGCGACCGGGCGTAGGCGGAGCGATAGACCAGGTGCAACCCCCAGACGACCGCCTGGTAACTCAGGGCCAGGGGAAACGCCCAGCGCACGCCACGGTTGCGAAAGAGCGCCACGGCAAGCACGGTGAAGGCGACACCGAACACGCCGTAGATCCAACCCAGCAGCGGCAGCGGTACCGAAAGCACCCACCCCTGCAGGGCTGCCGCGACGTTGGGAACCAGCGCGGCCCGGGCCAGATTTGCCAGACCCAGTAAGAGCAAGAGCACGGCCAGAATACGACGTCTTTCCATCACGCTGTGATTGTACCTCAAGATCTAGAAGCTGGTAGCTGGATACCTGATGCTTGTCACTGGAAGGCGGACATTAAGACGGACCCTGGGTCGAATGCCCTGGTGTGGGGTGGCTCGCAAACCCCAGGCAGCTTGTGTCCCCGTGCTCCTTACTTATTACTCCCTGCTGCTTGCGCGTGACAAAAAACAGATAGGCGCCTTCCTCCGGCAGCGGCTCCTCGTAGAAGGGGCGCAACAGAGCTGCCGTCAGGGAGAGGTTCCAGGGTTGCGGCACCAGGAGCCAGCGTCCGGTCAGTCTTTTGATGATGACGGTAGGTAGCCCCAACGGGTGCCCCCACACCAGCGCCGCCAGAGCGCGCGGTGAAAAATAAGGCCAGTGGCATTCCACGCGCAAGCCGTGACGCACAAGCCGCGCCGTCCACGCCCTGGCATCGTCATAGTAATAATGGCGCGAGATGCGGTCAAATAGCCTTCGGCAGACTTCTGCCAAGCCTTTGAGCCGCAGCGCATCCAACGCCCGCGCTATAGGAAGAAAACGCCGAAAGTTGGGACCGGGTACGCAAAAGTGAAACCAACCGCCGGGGCGCAGAACGCGAGCCACCTCAGCGATCACCGGCTCCACGCGGGGGATGTGCTCCAGCACGGAGTTGCTCACGACGGTGGCAAAGGAGCCATCAGCGTAGGGCATGCGCGCGCCGTCGGCGTGGTTGAGCAACGCGTGGTGAGCGCGTTCGCGGGCTTCCTGCAGCGGCGTCCACCACGGATCGAGCCCCACCTCAATACCCTGAGGCCAGGCAACCTCGGCGAAGTGTCCGTCACCGCAGCCAAGATCGAGCACCGGAGACGGCATAGGTAAGTCTGCATAGAACCGCGCCTCCACCGCGCGCAGCAAGGCACGAAAAGCTGGCAGTTCACCCAGTTGACGCTCAAAAGTGTCACGCTGCTGTATTGACGCTCCCCTCGTCACGGCGTCAGGAAGGGGCATAGTTCCTCCTCTGCGTATACGGGATTGGCATAACCGAAGCCGTTCAAGAAGGCCAGCACCTCCTCGACGGCCGAGGCGTTGACGGCATCCAGGCAGCCGTAGGCGACGTTGCCCATCGCCAGGTAGCCCTCCCAGAAGCGGTCGGCCATCAAAACCACGGGATAGCCGGGGTCTTCGGGCGTCCAATCCTCCCGAAGCGCCTGATAGCGCCCCTCGGCGTCTGGGAAGTTTCCTAGCTGCATACCCATAGAAAGCAGCCGCCACTGCGCCAGCGCCTCCAGCCAACGGCGCTCCGCCGGCGCGTTCCCGGCGACCGCCCAGGGCGCCAGCTCCTCGTCCCGCAAAACGCGCAGGTAGGCGTCGAAGGCGGCGTCGTAATCCCCGGCGTAGAGAGCCTCGTCGCCCGCGCGAAACGCCTGATAACGATAGAGCGGCGGTCCCACGACCTCCCCGGTGTAGGTGATCACCGCCCCCTGCCACGCCCAGGTCTCGGTGTACGGGCGCTGCGGGCCGGCGTCGACGGAACCCAGCCCATACGTCGACGCGGCGATCTCGGCGTCGCCCAGCGTAAAGTCGGCGTGCGGCAAGGAGAGAGCGCCCGCCAGACGTTCCTCAACGTCCGTGCCCGCCCACGACCAGACGTGCGCCGTATGCCAGCAGGTCGGCTCGCTGCAGGCGACTTCGGCGAAGGCCACGTCGGCGACGGCGTCCCGCGTGAGATCCTGCACGCCGATAAGGTAGAGCGAGGTCTCGGGCGGCGGCGTGTAGGTATAGCGCCGGCGCACCGCCCCACCCTCACAACCAAAGATGACCAGCACGCCCCCCGGCGGATATCGCTCCGCCAGCGGATTGACGAAGGCGACCACCGTCTCGACAATCTCGTCGCCGGTAAAATCCCCCCTGCCGACGGCCTGCCCGTCGAGGGGCGCCGCTTCCCAGTCGACGAGGAGTTGAGGCAACGTCTCCGGTGCGCCACCGGCGCTCAGATAGTCTCGCAAGGCCGCCACGTACGCCGTCGGGAAATCTTCGGGGCGCGCCGGGAGCTCCACGTCGGCGCGTGGCGGACAGGACGGGGACGTCGCCGAAGGAAGGATGTGCGGCGTGGCGGTCGAGCTCGGTGTCGCGCGCACCTGCGGACCGGCTTCCGGGGTCGGCGTCGCGGTCAACGCCGCACAGCCGACCAGCAGCCCCACGAAGCCGACGACCGCAAGCCAACGCTCCAGACGAAGCATCCTTCCTCCCTTAGATCGGCGAGACTGTAAACCGTAATGAGATACATGAGTAGCACTGAAATTACGGCATTAGGAGTTAACCAGGTGCGACGCACCTGCAAAATCTTGAAAATAACCGTTTCGTGCATGCTGGCAGGAATTCTTATCCATCATGACCGGATAATCATAGGTGCATTGCACCTTATATCGTAATCTCAAGAGTAGTATAATCACGGCAAGCGGAATAGCAACCTCGGCACTCCCGACTTATTCACTATCCGCTCCCCGGCCCCGTCTCGGGGACGGCTAACCGCGAACGTCCCGGTTCTAACGAGACCGCCCTCGAGACGAGGGCTCCGGGTAAATGTTAACGTATTTTTTCTGACTTATCTTAGCCTGTACGAGGATGATGTAGAGCATTTCTCAACCTGCCTCTTGGGAAAATCAACTACTAACGTGCAAATTGTCTACCTGCAAAAGATGCGTATAATGAAGAAGTTATAGCACTGGAAAAGGTCTCAGGTAACAAGAGGGAGTGCATAGAACTATCTCCCCGCTATTATAGGAGCGTTAGAACTTTTATGAAGAGTGCAACAAATCCTCAGGCCGAGCAAGACCCTATGGCCGCCTGGTTGGACCAGTATTCCCCCAACACACGCTATCGTGAGGGCGATATCGTCGAAGGGGAGATTGTGCGTGCCGGCTCCAAAAGCATCCTCATCGACATCGGCGGCAAGCAGGACGCTCTCGTCCCCCCTCAAGAAGTTGAACGAATCCCCCCTAAACGGCTGTCTGCGCTACAGCCCGGTATATCCGTCGCCGTCTACATCCTGGATCCAGGAGGGGAGGAGACCCCACTCCTCGTCTCTCTAAATCGCGCGGCGGCGCAACAGGATTGGACGCGGGCGCGGCAGATGATGAAAGATGACGAGGTCGTTGACTTGGAGGTTATCGACTGCAACAAGGGCGGCGTGCTCGTGCACCTGGGTCACCTGCGCGGCTTCGTTCCGGGCTCCCAGCTGCTCCCCACCTGGCATCCGCACCAGAACCCGGACGTGCCCGAGCGGCGTTGGGAAGCGCTGTTGGGCGAAACGCTCCGCCTCAAGGTCATTGAGGTCACACCGGCAGATAACCGGCTGATTCTTTCGGAGCGCAAGGCCTGCGACGAGAAGGCCCGTAAACGCGAGATCCTCCAGAAGCTGGAGGTCGGCGCTACGTATCCCGGCGTCGTCAGCAACATAGTGGACTTCGGGGCCTTCGTCAACGTCAACGGCGTCGACGGCCTGCTACACATCTCCGAGCTCTCCTGGGAGCGGGTCAGCCATCCATCCGAGGTCGTCAACGTCGGCGACGAGATCAAGGTCTATGTTCTGGGAATCGATCTGGACCGCCTGCGGCTCAATCTCAGCCTCAAGAAGCTCCAGCCTGATCCCTGGCAAACCATCACCGAGCGCTATCACGAGGGCCAATTGATCGAAGTCGAGATCGTCAACCTGGTGCCCTTTGGGGCCTTCGCCTGTCCCATCGACATGAAGGAGATCGAAGGCCTCATTCACATCTCCGAGCTCTGTCCTCGACACGTGGATCAGCCGGAAGAGGTGGTCGAGGTGGGGATGCGCACCACCGTCCGTATCCTCTCCCTACAGCCCGAGGCGCGGCGGGCCGCCTTCAGTCTCAAACGGGTGCCGGACAACCTACGCGCCGCCTAGATAGTCCATCCCGCGTTTCGGAGGAAGAACAAGACATGGTCCGCTATTTCGTCGAAACCATGCGCTGTCCGGTCTGTGGAGAGAGCATCACCTTGAGCGACATCCCCACGAGCGTGCTCTGTCCCGGCTGCGAAACGCAACTTTCCTTGAGGGATCGTCTCTGCCCGCATTGTGGTACGTATCACAGCCGGCCGGAATCAGCCTGTCAGCGCTGTGGCCTGAGTATGCGCGTACGCTGTCCCAATTGTGAGCGCGACAACTGGCAGGGAGATGACGTATGCCAGACCTGCGGCACCCCCATCGATACCCTCAGCCACATCACCAAACGCTTGAATACCGCCGACCGACTGCGCGCCCAGATGGCTGACGCCCGGCACGTCAAAGCCGAGGCGGACGCCGCCGCCGAAGCGCGCATGCGCCGGATGTTAGCCGAGGAACGCGCGTTTCGTGAAGATCTCCAACGGCGCAAAGCCGCCCAACAAGAGCAAGAGCGCAAGATGTTGACCATTGTCCTGGTGGTTAGCGGCATCCTGATCTTCGCGTTGCTGCTTTACACGCTGATCACTGTATTGTAGTATATAAATAGAAGTTGATCGAGAAAATTAGTCGCGGGCTTCTTTGTCTCAGGATATCAGAGCGGATGGAGCAGGAGAGGCAGCCGAAAAGAGAGCGACCCGGTCCGCGGCACTCTCAACCTTTTCCCCTCCAGACGGGCACGAACTCCTTGTTCTCAAGCATTCGCAGGTGCATTATACCCGGCTAAATCCTAATACCGCACTTTCAGGTTTGACTGTATCCGTTGACCAAGCGACCAAGTGACGAACAGACATCAGACCAGATTCTGAGGAGGTCATATGCAGAGATCAAAAATCCGACCGCCGGCCGTCGCGGGCGCTTTTTACCCCGCTACCCCCCAGGAATTGCAGAAGATGATCCAGGGTTTCCTGGAAGAGGCCGATCCGCCCGAACTCACCGGTGTGCGAGCGCTGATTGCGCCCCACGCTGGCTATATCTACTCTGGGCCTATCGCGGCCTTTGGATATCAGCTGCTGGCGCAGCAGCAGACCCCGCCGGTCCGCGCTTTCGTCCTGGCGCCGTCGCACCGCGTCCGGGTGCCGGGCGTCGCGCTGGGCGACTTCGAACGGCTCCGCACGCCGCTGGGTCCTGTTCCTGGAAAAAATGGTTACCTCGTTGCATTCGATGTTATAGAAGCTTATCATAAAATGTCGTCGGGACGGGAAGGGTGACAAGCAAATCTCTATTATAATTCAATGT
>CAZCPK010000209.1:0-7391 GCA_964500755.1 uncultured Anaerolineales bacterium | reverse complement strand
ATCGTTGATGCCACAGAAGACAAATGCCTGCGTGGGATCTGGGTAGTCGGGGATGAGCGCCTGCGCTGCCAGATCGTCCACCACAACCACCACGTCCGGGTCAACGGACTCAATGGCGGCGGTGACGGTCTTTATCTTGGCTTGCAGGACGTTCTCAGGCGTCCCCTCATCCACATTCAAGGCATAAGTTTGGACACTCATATAATTCTTGAGATGACCATATCCCAGATGATTCAGGGCCTCAAGGAAACCGCGCTCCACCTGGCTATTCCAGGGATCCAACAGGGTATAAGAATAGACGACAAACACACGATACGTCTCTTCCGGGATCTCAATCTCGGGCGTCGAGGTGAGAGTTGGGGTAGGAATCCCTGGATCTGCTGAGGGCGTCGCACAACCAGCCAACGGCCCTAGAGCCAGGAGGGTCGTTAAAATTAGCCACTGAAGTCTATATAACTCTCGCATAGTCTCGCCCCTTATTCCTCGCGCTCGGACTGGATCAACTGCAAGCGAGCGCGATCGACCTGCAAGGCCCGCCCCAACTCCTCAGCCGCGCTGCGTAGAATGGCATCGACCTGGACTGAAGCGCGCACGCGACTGACGATCTCACTACGCGTGCGCTCCTGAGCAGCGCTGAGACGAGTGTCTTCCAACAGCCGCGCGTTCTCCAACGCCAGCGCCAGCTGCGAAACGATGTCCCCCACCAGCTGCCGAGATTCCTCCGACCAGGCTTTCTGGCTTTCGAAGGAGAGCACGCCCAAGGTCTGACTCCGAACGCGGATGGGAGCCAATAGATAGAACCGGTCATCCGTGTGGAGCGTGGTCAAGCCGCTCAACTCGGCTGGGTCCGCGACGGGCAGGGTCACGCCCTCGGGCAAGCCCGCCTGCACAGCGACGCGATCGTAAGCATAGGTGATGTTCGACTTGCGACGGGCCAGAGCGCGGCGCCAACCCCGCACGATCTCCTCCTCCTGGTAACGTTCCAGGCGCTCCACCGCTTGCTGCGTTCGGCGCAGCAAGCGCGTGCTCTCCAGCGAGATGGCCAGGTCATCCGCCAGGATCTGCAACACCTGTTCGTCCTCCGGGGAGAAGGCGGCCATTTCGACGCTCTGTACGTCCAGCACCCCCACCACCTCTCCCCGCCATATCAGGGGCAAGGCCAACTCGGAATGAGTCTCGGGGAGATCCGGATTATCAAACCAGCTCTCGTCCTCACTGACGTCCTGGGCTACGCGAGGGCGCGCGGTCGCCGCCGCGTAGCCCACCAGGCTCTGGCGGTTCAAGGGTAACCTATGACCGCGCGTCAGCATCGCTTGACCGGCCTCGGACGAGACGGCTCTTAACGCCAGCCAGGCTCCCCTATCATCCAGGAGAAAGATACCCACGTGGTAAAACCCAAACCGCTCTGTAATGAACTGAACGGCCTGATCCAATAACGTTTCCAGTTCTGTGATGCCGGCCAAGGCGCGATTCAACTCGGCGATGGACTGGAACTGTTGGGCTCGTTCGGCCAGCGCCATCGTGCGCTCCTCTACCCGGGTCTCCAGGGAACGGCGCGTCTTTTCCAACGCCTGCGTCGTCTCTCGCAGGTCACCTAACGCTTGCTCCGAACTACGAGCATTCAGGAACGTCATGATGCCAGCCGTTGTCACCAAGATGATCAAAATATACGCCACAAAATTGGGGAGTATCCCGTCGCCTGCTGTGAATGGCGGCGTATACAGGTTGGTTTCTCCCGGCAGCCAGGCGGAGCTCCGCGTGATGATCAGCATCAGGAAATAATAGGTGACCACGATCCCACTCATCCGCAGTGCATAAACCGGTCGCAATAACGTCCCGGCTAAACTGACCGGCCAGAGAAAAAGCACCCACGCGCCGGAGAGTGGGCCATCGAAGAGCGCACAGGCAGCACCCAGGCTCAAGAAGGTTAACCAGACGTAGAAGTTGATCATCCTTTTCACGTGCCCGCGTTTCGTCTGAGCGATACAGATGAAGGTGAGGGGGATAAAGCTCAACGGAAATGCGCTACCGATAAGATAGTCAGGCCACGGCATCAAGCCAAGCTGCCCAAGTAGTATGAAGACCACAGAGAGGAGAAGTACCATGAAAAGATTCACAACCATGAGCACGTTGAATAGCCGCGCCTGGCGGGCCAGTTCTGGGTCTTCATAGTCCACCTGCACCCATCGATTCCAGAGATCGACGATGCGCTCACGCCACGAGCGCTGTCTCGACATCTCCAGGATCTCAATCTCGCTGGGTGATGAGACGTTCTGGATTTCTTCTGTCATCGCTAGGCCTCCCGTTGATCGCCATCCAGGCGTAAGTGCGCTACCGCCCGCTCGGCATCCAATACCTGGCCCAAGTCCTCCAGGGCCTGCTGCAATACCGCCTCAATCTCCAACTGGGAGCGAATGCGTCCCGTGATGTCGGTCACCAGCTGCTCGTGGGCAGCGCGTTGTTGAGACTCCTCCAGCAAGCGAGCGTTTTCCAGCGCCAGGGCTATTTGCGAACTGACGTCTTGCATCAGGGCGCGGTCGTCGCTGCCCCAGGGCACTTCGCCCTCCGCCCGACGCAAGACGATGGAACCAATCTTCTGTCCGCGCAGCACAATAGGCGCCACGATCTCGCGTCCATCGCCCTCCAGATGAATCTGCGAGGGATCGCGCAGCTGCTGGGCCCTCTCGGGCAGCGCGTCCGGTGAGGTGGGCGCAACGCCCGTCAGAGTGTAGCGATATGCGTGTTGCCGGATTTGCGCTACCCTGGTCCAGGCCCCCTTGATCTGTTCACCGTAGAGTCGTTCCAACTCCTGAACGGTCCGCTCGCTTTCGGCGATCAACCGGGCGTTTGTCAGGGCCATGGCGATCTGATCGGCCATGGTCTGCAGAATCGCCACGTCCTCCTCGGAGAAGGCGTCTTCTTCGGTAGATTGTACGTCGAGCACGCCGATCACCACGTCCCGCATCATAAGGGGCAGCGCCACCTCGGAGCGAGTCTCAGGCAGATCGAGGCTGGCGACGTGAGTGGCATCGATGCCAACGTCCAGCGCCAGGCGCGATTGCCCGGTCGCCGCCGCGTAGCCCACAATGCCCTGTTCACCAACGCGCAGCCGGTGCCGTCGCGCCAACATCCGGCGACCTCCCGCAGAGGATGCCGCCCGCAACACGGCGTACTCACCGGACTCGTCGATCAGGAAGATACCGGCGTGGTAGAAGCCAAACCGCTCGGAGATCAGATCGACGGTCGTAGTCAACAGGTCGTCGATCTCCCGGATCTCCGCCGCATCGTGCGCCACCTCCGCCGCGGCCTCCATCTCCACCGCGCGTCTCTCGAGCGCCTCGGTCCGCTGGGCGACCCGTTCCTCAAGCGAATCAATGATCTCCTGCAGGCGCGCGACCAACGAGTTAAAAGCCTCGGCCAACGCTCCAAACTCGTCTTCCTGCTCGACCGCAATGCGGTACTCCAGGTTTCCTTCCTGGAGGCGGAGGACGGCGTCCTGTAAGCTGGTCAGGGGGGTAACCACTCGCTGACGGGTGAAACTGACAAAACCATAGACCAGCGCCAACACTACCGTCAGCAAGGCAATCAGGAGCGTCGAGAGGCGCAGGAACGTGCGGAGCGCCTCTGTGACCGGTTGCTCCACGATAACGTACCAGGGCACGGAACTCAGCGTCGTACCGAAGCTCAACACCCGGTCTCCACTCACGCCCTGGTAGGGTTGCAGAGTGAGGTCGGTGATCTCCTCAGGCGTATAGTCGGTCAGAGTCTCCGCGTTGACGTTCTGCCTTACCAGATCCAGGTTCGGGTGGACCAGTATCTGGCCCTCAGCGTCCGTGACGTAGACGTAGCCGGTCTCCCCAACGTCCAGACCGATGACGATGTCCCAGAGCGCGGTCAGATCGACCCTCACCACCAAGGTACCCCAGAATTGCCCCGTCGTGTCTTCGACAGGGACGGCGATGTCGACAAAAGGGACGCCGTACTCCTCGTAACTGATCTCGCCAAAATAGACGTCGTCCGCTTGAACCGTCTCCAACCACGGCTGTGAAGGTACGGTGGAAGGCACTTCACCGAGACGTCGGCGTCCCGCCAACAGCTGCCCCCCCGGGTTGACCAGAAAGGTCTCAAAAGCCTCATCGTGCCGCTCCAGGAAGAGACGCAGGGACTCCTCAACGTCCCGGCTGATGGGCAACATCTGTCCGGTCAATATCATGTCACTCTGAATAGCGCCCAGGAAATCGTCAAAGACTCGCACAGAGGTAAACCCGACGTCCTGCAGACGGCGCTGAGCGGCCTGCAAGGCGCTGAATGCGCCGGTGACCGCTGCCGCAAGCAAGGCTATCACTGCGATCACACTGATCAACGCCACCTGCCGGATGAGCTTCCGACTGACGCCCCCCCGGTTTGTACCTATGGAGACTTGACTTTCACTCATATCTGTACCCCACTCCTAGCCACCCACACTCGCACAACGTCCTATATCCCAATAGGGCCCCTATCGAAGCACCCGAACAAAATCCCACGTCCCATCCAAGACTTGCATACCGCTAATGACGGTTACAGAGATATCACCCCGTTGATCAAAAGACCACGTCCCCAGAACGCCTTCATACGTACCCAAATCATTGAGGGCCGCCAGCACGCCCTCGCGGGTCGGGGTATCCGCCCGGGCGATGGCCTCCAACATCGCGTTCACCGCCTCGTAGGTCGAGAGGGCAAAGGGGTGCGGCTCCTCGCCGTAAGCCTCCAGATAGGCGCTCCGAAATTCCGCAGCGGATTCCAACTGATCCGCGGGCACCAACACGTTGGTTCCATAGGTACCTTCCGCGGATGCGCTCCCCACCCCGGTAATGAAGTCATCGTTGACAATGAAATCGGCTCCCATCACCGGCAAATCTGGCGCCACGTCGCGCAATTGCGAGAAGAATTCGACGGCCCCGGTCCCGAGACCCGCGCCGAGATAGACCAAATCTGGTTCAGCGGAGACAGCCTGTTCGGCAATAGTCCGCAGCTCGTCAGGAGCAAGATTCTCGCCATCAAATTCGTCAAACCCCATCACCTCCAGGTCGAGATCTTGGGCATTTGCCTGGAAGATACCCGCCAGACCGGAGCCGTACGCCGTGCCATCGCCCACGATGTAGACGGTCTCGAAGCCCATGTCCTGGGCCCAGCCGGCAGCGACCACGCCTTGCACGTCGTCCGTAGGCACCGTACGAAAGAAGTGGCGCCTCCCGGTCGGGTAGTAAATTCCGGGCTCACCGGGGGCAAATCCCGGCTTGGTCAAGCCGGGCCACGTCGCGGAGGAAGAAATCTGAGGGACGCCGCCTTCGTTCAAGACGGGCAACGAGACCCGCGCCTGTGAGCTGGCGACCGGGCCTATATATCCGACAAAGTCCTCATCTGCCGCGACGGTCTCTGCGACCTCCGCTTCTCGAGCCGTGCTTATCGCGCCGCCCTCAGGATCGCTGGTATTGTAGACAACCATCTCGACCTCGACGTTCCCGGCCTTGCCCTCGGCCTGTTCCAGGGCTAACTCCGCCCCGTTTCTCATATTCTGAGCCACGTCCAGCTCCAGAATCAGGGACACCGCGATCTTAACCGAACGCGGCCGGCGCAAACCCTGACAGCCAGGTAAAATCAGCCCAACGACGATTAACAACGTCAGCCATTTCTTGCGTACCATCTTACGCTCCTCTTTGCCTCCCAACATCCTTGAAATTACGGGCGGCCATCGCCAAAACGTTTTCACAAACTACCACTCAAGATCGCAAAGGTTCTGCGATTCAAAATGACTTTCTCGTGCTTACTTCGCAAGGACGGCTCCGAGACCCCTACAGTCTCCCTATAAGGAGAGTGCAATACTACTGCAATAATCTAACAAACTGCCACGCACCATCCACGACCTGCCAGCCACTGATAATGTTGACGGAGATGTCGCCCCGTTCATCAAAGGACCAGGTGCCCAGGGCACCCTCATAGGTGTCCAGGTTCTGCAGGGCCGCAAGGACCTCTGCCCGCGTCGGCCTCTCGGCTTGCTCAATAGCCGTCAATAACACGCCCATCGCTTCGTAAACGGCCACCGAGTACGGATGCGGCTCCTCGTTGTAGGTCTCACGGTAGGCCGCCAAGAACTCGGAAGCCGTCTCCAATTCATCCGCCGGCGCCAACAGGTTAGTCCCGTATGCACCTTCAGCAGCAGCGACGCCAACTTCGGCAATGAAGTCCTCGTTTGCCAGGGCATCGGGAACGATCACCGGGATACCTAATGCCGCGTCAGCCAGTTGAGCGTAGAAGAGATCGCCGCCGAGCCCAAAACCGGAAGCCAGGTAGATCACGTCCGGATCGGCAACCGCTATCTTTTCCAAGATGGCCTGGAGGTCGGCTGTAAGCGCCGTAGCTCCCGCAAATTTATCTGACCCAACCACATCCAAATCAAGATCCCGAACGTTCGTCTGGAAGATACCGGATAATCCTTCGCCATAGGCCGCGTCTTCAGCAACAATATAAACCGTTTCAAAGCCCAGATCGTCGACCCACTGCGCAGTCATAATTCCCTGTACGTCGTCGGAGGGCACCGTACGGAAGAAGTGGCGTCGTCCCGTAGGATAGTAAATGCCGGGCTCTCCTGGAACAAAGCCGGGTTTGGTCAAACCGGGCCAAGTCGTGGTGGCCGAAAGCTGGGCAATTCCGGCTTCGTTCAGAATGGGCAGAGAGACCTGGGCCTGAGAGCTGGCAAGCGGGCCGAGGTAGGCGACAAAATCCTCGTCGGTCGCAACGGCTTCCGCCGCCTCTCTCTCGCCCGTCGTGTTGATCATCCCCTCCTCAGGATGCGCCGTGTTGAACTCCACAATCTCCACCACGACGTTGCCTGCCTGCCCACCCCGCTCATCCAGGGCCAACTCGGCAGCGTGCAACATGTTCTGAGCCACGCCCATATCGAGAGGCAAGGATACGGCGACCTTGACGGTCTTGGTGGGTACCAGCCCCTGGCAACCGGTCAGCAGTACGCCGACGATCATTAACCCTATCAACCACCATTTATAGCGTCGCATCTCCAACTCCTCTGCCTATTCTAGCAACTATAATGTACTTCAAATTCGAGGTCCCAAACTAATCTGTGTAAAAAAGCATCTGAGATCACGGTATAGGGTGCAACGCACCTGCGATTACCCGATCATATTGGCTAAACACCCATGACAGCGTGCATAAAATGGCTATTTTCAAGCATTCGAAGGTGCGTCGCACCGGGCTACGTTCTAATACTGACTCCACTGAAATAACTAAATATCTCACCACAGAGACACGAAGGGCACAGAGAAAACCAGAGGTTACTTACATAAATGGGTCTCTGGGACTTTGCCGGATAGTGGAGTGAGTGTCCCTAAAACTAG
>CAZCPK010000208.1:6773-7443 GCA_964500755.1 uncultured Anaerolineales bacterium | reverse complement strand
GTACTTCTTTCTCGACCGGGGGGGCAGCTTCAGCGGGGGCTTCCTCGGCCGGCGGTTGTACTTCTTTCTCGACCGGGGGGGCAGCTTCAGCGGGGGCTTCCTCGGCCGGCGGTTGTACTTCTTTCTCGACCGGGGGGGCAGCTTCAGCGGGGGCTTCCTCGGCCGGCGGGTGCGCCTCTTTCTCGATCGGGAGGACGGCTTCGCCGGGGGCTTCCTCGGCCAGCGGTTGTATTTCGGCTTCGATTACTTCGGTCTCTTCCGCAGGTTCGGCTTCCTCGGCTTTCTCGAAACTGGTAAAGCCAAAGGCGGTGATCCCTTCTTCCTCCTCTGGCTCGATGGGTTCAGCTTCCGTGAGTTTCGCTTCTTCTTCGGCCTCAAATCCAGACCACCCGAAGAATTCCTCTTCCGTCGCCGGTCCCTCGCTGATCTCCACCTCTTCCTCAGCTTCAAATTCCCTCAGCCAATCGGGCATCTCTGCTTTGCGCTCCTCGGCGGGTTCTGCTGCTACTTCGGCGACCGCTGGCGCTTCCTCTCTTTCTTCCCTTATCTCTTCAGGCGCCTCCTCGACGGGGGGCTCCGCCGCGACGAGCTCCTCTTCCTCGGTGACCGCTTTTTCTTCCTCCTCAAGGACCGCTTCCTCTTCCTCAGCGGCGGGGGCGGGCTTGCGGCC
>CAZCPK010000208.1:0-6673 GCA_964500755.1 uncultured Anaerolineales bacterium | reverse complement strand
CATGATCTCGTCGACGCGGGACCGGGCTTCGGCCTCGGCCTGGGTGCGCAGTTCGACCTCTTTGCCGGTGGAGAACTCCTGCAGCCAGCTGAGGGCGTCGTCGCCGGAAAGCAGCTCCTCGCCCATCGGGGCGGCCTCTGTTTCTACGGTCTCGGGCGCTTCCTCTATCTCTTCGGGCGCCTCCTCGACGGGGAGCTCCGCCGCGACGAGTTCCTCTTCCTCGGTGACCGCTTTTTCTTCCTCCTCAAGGACCGTTTTTTCTTCCTCCTCAAGGACTGCTTCCTCTTCCTCAGCGGCGGGGGCGGGCTTGCGGCCCATGATCTCGTCGACGCGGGACCGGGCTTCGGCCTCGGCCTGGGTGCGCAGTTCGTCCTCTTTGCCGGTGGAGAACTCCTGCAGCCAGCTGAGGGCGTCGTCGCCGGAGAGCAGCTCCTCGCCCATCGGGGCGGCCTCTGCTTCTACGGCCTCGGGCGCTTCTTCCACCACTGGTCCCTCTTCCACCGGTGCTTCTTCCGCAACCGTTGTTTTCTCCTCTGGTGTGAGCTCTCCCAGCCAATCCGGCAGCTCCGCGGCGGGTTCGACCTTGGCCTCTTCTGGTTCCAGCGTTTGCAGCCAGTCCGGTACTTCCTCGGTCGGGGCTTCCTCCGCCATGGGTGCGGGCGTCGTGGCTTCTTCCAGCTCGCGTAGCCAATCCGGTACCTCTCCCTCTTCGGGGGGCGCTTCGGGTGCGGCAGTTTCCTCAACCGCCGCCTCTTCCACCGCCGGCGCCGCCTCTTCCACCGCTGGCGCCGCTTCTTCCTCGGCGGCTCGAGCGGGCTTACGTCCCATGATCTCGTCGAGGCGGGATTTGGCTTCGGCCTCGGCCTGGGTGCGCAGTTCGTCCTCTTTGCCGGCGGAGAACTCCTGCAGCCAGCTGAGGGCGTCGTCACCGGAGAGCAGCTCCTCGCCTATCGGGGTCGGCTCTTCTTCTGCGGCGGCGGGGACTTCCGCGGCGTCCTCGGGTTCCAGCTCTTGCAGCCAATCCGGGACCTCTTCGGCGGCTTCTTCCACTGCCTCGGGCGCCTCCGGCTCCAACTCTTGCAGCCAATCCGGTAGTTCTTCCTCTGTCGGCGCTATTTCTTCTTCCGCCGGTATTTCCTCTACCAGCGGTATCTCCTCCACCGTCGGTGTTTCCTCCAAAGTTGCCTCGACCGGGGGTTTGGCTTCCGCCGTCTCCTCCGCTTCTCCGAAGGAGGTCCAGCCGAACATTTCGCCGGCCTCTTCCTTGGGCGCAGGCGCTTCTTCGGGTATCTGGAGCTCGCGCAGCCAATCGGGGATCTCTTCTTCCTCCACCGCTATCGCTTCGGCCTCAGCGCGGTCAAGTTGTGCTTCTGGCTCTAGCTCCGGCTCCGGCTCTGGCTCTGGCTCCGGCTCTGGCTCCGGCTCCACTTCGGCCTTTGCCTCTGCTTCTGGCTCCATCTCCTGGAGCCAATCGGGCATCTCTGCGGCTTCTTCCGGTGAGACCTCCGCTGTTGGCGCTTCCGCTGCTTCAGTCTCTATCTCCCGGAGCCAGTCGGGGACGTCCTCAGCGTCCGCGGATGCAGCAGACGCCTCTTTCTCCTGAGGCTGCAGCTCTCGCAACCAGTCCGGTACCTCTTCCACTGCTTCCGAGGGTTCAACTTCCTCCGGTTCAGCGGGGGGTTCGGCTTCCGCCGTGGTCTCCTTCTCCGCCTCCATCTCGCGCAACCAATCGGGGACCTCTTCCGCCGCTTCTTCTGCTGGGGGAAGTTCTTCCTCGGCCGGGAGTTCTTTTTCCTCGACGGCTTCCGTCATCCAGTCGGGGGGGTCGCCGCCTTCAAGATCCAGATCTTCCTCGAGCCAGTCAAATCCTTCTTCGTCTTCCAAGGGGCCGAGATCCTCCAGCCAATCCGGGATCTGCACCTGAGATTCCAGGCCGGCGGTGATGTCCACCAATTGCATCTCCTGGTCGCTCATCTCCGGCACGGCCTCAGAAAGGCCGGGGGAGACGGAGACGGCTTCCAGGCGTTTGAACCATTCGGCCTCTTCGTCCCCGGAGAGCTGCTCGGGATCGTAGACCAGTCGCTCTACGGTGACCTCTTCCTCCGGCAATATGCTCTCGCTGCCGAAGAGTTCCTGCGACAGGCGATTCTCGGGGTCGACCTCCTGGGCGCGTTTGAGATAGCGATGGCCCTCTTCCTGACCGCTCTGCAGCCAGAGCGTTCCCAGGAGAAGGTTGGCCTTGAGGCAGTAGGGCAACGTGTTGAGCAGCTCCTGACAGGCGTCGGCTGCTTGCACAATCTGATGATCCCGCCAATAGGCCTCGGCGAGAGTGACCTGAAGG
Organism: uncultured Anaerolineales bacterium; assembly: GCA_964500755.1. Taxonomy (GTDB): domain Bacteria; phylum Chloroflexota; class Anaerolineae; order B4-G1; family SLSP01; genus G713. The sequence goes on along the minus strand of CAZCPK010000208.1, from coordinate 4,332 downwards.
TCGCTGCGATTGGACTCTTCCTTCAAGAGGGCGCGCAGTTCGTCGACCGCGCGGCTGTAAAAGTCGCCGCGCAGATAGAGGCGCGCCATGCCCGCGCGGGATAGCGGGACGAAGTCGGGGAGCACACCGGTCTGTTTGGCCCGCAGCTGGCGTAACTCCTCGACCAGCTCCTCGTTGCCCGGGTCCAGCTCGTAAGCCCGTTCGAAGTTCCAGAGCGCGGCTTTCTGGTTGTCCATCTCTTGATGGGCAATGCCCAGGCCGATGCGAGCCAGAAGGTGCTCTGGATCGGCATTGAGAACGCGTCGGAACATGTCGATGGCCAGTTGGGGAAGCTGGGCTTCCAGCATCATCTTGCCCAGCATGTAGTAGGCGCGGACGTAGCGGGGATAGTGTTCCAGGAGGTGCCGCAGGTGCGCGTACGCTTCAAGATAGCGCGCTTCGTCCAGCATCTGGTCGATTTCGTTTTCGTAAGCGGTTAAGATGACCTCCGTCACGATCATACCTCCCTGGTCAGCCCTGCTCGATGATTTATCGATCTCATTATGCTACGTATTTCTGGAAAAGTCAAAAGATGATTTGAAACCTGTTTGTTTTACGGGCGCAACGGCTCAGTGGAGCGGTCCCAAGCCTAACTGCCGGATCCGTTTGCGCTCGGACAGCGGAGCGCCGGTCGCATCGACGGCAAGGATGGCGCCGTTGATGGCCCGGGTTCTGATCTCGCCACGCGCGAAGGGGTTGCGCTTGAGCTGCGGGGTGTCGAGCAGGCCGATCTCCACGGCCCGGGCCAGCGTGCCGGGATCGCTCAAGGGATCGCCCCCGGCGTCGGCGCCCAGGCGGCGGATGGCTTCGATCAGCACCCGGGCCTCGTTTACCAGTTCGACGACGCGCTCCTGTACCACAGGATCCAGCGACATATCCGGCTGGCCCTTTAATGCGGTCTCGATCACCTGCTGCGTCATCTTGGCGGACTCGATGACCTCCTCCGCGGTGGCGGCGTGGTCGGCCTCTGTATATCCGACGACGTGGACGATGGCGGGGCGGAGCGCCATCTGTAGGTAGACGGACTCGGCGAGATGCGCTCGCGCCCGCGCCACATCGACGGGATAGCTGAGGAGCCCGGTGCGCGTCTGGCGCCAGATGCGGAAGTCGTCGTCGGCAAAGGCTTCGGCGACTTCGATCTGGGCGAGCGCCTTGGCCAGGTCCATGCGGTTGGAGAGTGTGGGGGGGCTCTCGAACATGTAGGTGGTGAGGTAGTCGCGCACGCCGGCCCGCTTGGCGTTATAGGCGTAAAGATAGGAGACGGCGACGGAGATGACGTCGGGGGCGTCGCGCATGCCCCAATGGTAGGGCTCGTTGCCCTCGACGGGGATGTCGCGTTCGCCGTGCCAGCGCAGCAATGCGATGTGGTCGCGGAGGGACTGCTCGAGGCTCAGCGGCCCGCGTCCGTCCATGGCGTTGAACCAGAAGAGCGAAGTGGCGCACCAGGCATTGTTAAGGGTACGGATCAACGTCTCAGCGTAGCGTAGTAAATCCGCCGTGCCGGAGTAAGAGCGCAGTAAGGGAAAGTTTCCGCGCCGGCTGGCCTGGTAGAGGCGACGTAGATCGTCCTCGGTGCGGAAAGGCACGCCGCCGGCGCCCTTGCTGGTGGGACGTTGTAGATCAGGGTGGAAGAAGTTCTCCTGCGCGTCCTGGTCGGCGCCCAGGGAGAGGACGTCGAGGACACCCGCTTCGGCGATCTGCGCGATGCCCGCGACGGTGGGTTCGATCGTTGGGGCGGGAATGCCGAAGTGGTGGCGGAGCAGGGGGTAGGGCGCCTTCCAGCGGATCCGGTCGATGGCGTGCTGGGGCGGCAGAGACGCGCCGGCAGCGGCGTCTTCTCCGCCCTGCAGGTAGGTGATGACCGCCGTGGTCGGTTCGCTGCCGTCGAATACGGCTTCGAAGATGCCCATCTCGCGGGCGACGTCGACGACCGGCGGCGTGCCGCCGAAGATAAAGCGGCGGTCGTCCAGGCCGGCGGCTTTCATGACCGCCCAGAACTCCTTAAGCGCCGCGCGGGCGTTTTCCGGCGTGAGTCGGTAACTGACGCCGATGACGTCGGGTTGGAATTCGTGGGCCAGCTCGGCCCAGGTCTCGGCGTCGGTGGCGGGTCCGGTGAAGAGCGTTTTGTGCCCCAGGCGTTCGGCCTGGTAGAGGAAGTGATTGACGCCGGCGACGTGGACGCAGTCGCCCAGCGCGCCGGCTAGGATTCGCATGGTCATTTCTCCTTCCTTATGTCTCTCCGGTTTCAACGTAGCGGTGCAACCCTTGGACGGACATCCCCTTGATGCCCAGGTTCTCCACCGTCCGTCCGCGTCGCCAGTAGTCGACGCCGTGGACGATGTTGGCCAGGTTGATGATCAGGCTCATGGTGGGGGTGTCCACGCCGTATTGACGTCCCAGCTCGACGATAGGCACGAGGCTGCAGGGGATTTCCTCGAAGATATAGCGGTGTTGCAGGCGGTTGGGAGCTTTTATGCCCTGGTAGCCGGGGTTGGCGCGCATGGACTCGAAGAGGGTCTCGCCCTCGGCGGCGTAGGCCCGGTAGAGCCATTCCCGGGCCGTCTGCGCCCGAATGCCGATAGCGGAGGCGACGGTGACGCGCTCGCGATCCAGGACGTCGAGCACTTTCGCCGTGGAGGGGGTGACGCCCTCCATGTAGAACTGGAAGTCGCCCAGCGTGCTCTCGATCCAGCCGGCGTTCAATAACGTCAGGGCCGGATGGAAGATGGCTCCCATGTTGTTGAGACTGGTGTGCAGGACGCTCTTGGCGGGAATGAATTGTGGGTAGATTTGGTTAACGACGTTTAAAGCCTCTTGGGTGCGTGTGCCGGGCAGCGCGGCCAACGGAACAGAGAATTTCGTGCGGAAGATGCGGGCCTCCGCCGGACCGATGCTGCGAGAGGCAAAAAGGAACGTCTCGGCTTCACAGATGATTGGATTACATTGGCAATTTCCCTCTCGGAGTCCTTGCTTGAACTCCAGCGCGCCGCCGGTTCTGCCCGGATTGAGCACCAAAATTTGATCGTCTTGTAGATAAGGCGCCGCTTTAAGGGCAATGGAGCGGTGACCTGAGGCCGGTATGACGACCATGATAAGAGCTGTGTCCCTCAACGCCTCCTCCAGATCTGAGGTCACGTTCTCCAAGGGAGCAAATATCTCTTGCCCTTTCTCGTTGATCAACTCAATGCCTTGACGTAAGTCGATCACTTTGATGTGGCTGTACGTGCGATTGTAGAGTGTGACGCGAAATCCGCGGACCGCCATGTCGGCCGCCATAGCCTTGCCGCCGTGTCCTGCGCCGATCACGGTGACGGTAAGATCCTTTTTCTGCATGTTAACCTCCTTGACGTTTGATTTGCGGTACTACTTCATTTTTTTTGACTCACGGGATACATGTTCTCTTGTGATGGCCATCCGGGTAATAGATCCTCTGAAATTACGGTATAAGGTGCAACGCACCTACGATGATTGGGGCATGCTGGATAAAAGTCATGTCAGCGTGTGCGAAATGGCCATTTTCAGGCTTTCTGAGGTGCGTCGCACCTAGCTAAACTCTACTCTTGATCTTCTCTTTGCCGGGACGTTCCCGTCTAGAGAGGGCCGGCGCCCGAAATTTATTCTGTTATTTTTGAGCGCTTGATAATCTTTAGATGCAAATTTGGTCGGTCCGTATTTTCATCAGCGCGCTGCGGTACGTGCTCCCATTCTAGGGAAAGGAAGAAATGCTGGCTGCGGTGAAAAAATCCGCAGCCAAAGAAAGGTCGGGGTCCGGAGGCAAAAGGGCTCTGTCCCCTGTTAAGCTGTGGTGGGACTATGTTTAACCCTATAGTGCCGTTTTCCCTGGTGAAATGCCTTTTTCACCAGAGCCAATACTCCGACAGGAGGAACGCTCTCTTCCTGGCGATGCCCTGGTCGAGGATGCTGGGCTCGTCAGGTGCGTAGCCATCTGTTAATTGCTTAGCTAGAACTGGGTTGTGATGCCGGTTACTTCGTGGCTGTTACCAATTCGTCCTGAGTATAGGAAATTCTCCGCAGGTCACAGGCGTGCGAAAGACAATTGGGCACCCGTTCAAGTATAGCACAGCTGACCTTTAAGGAAAGAATCCGCTTCGGTAACGTTATCATTTGACTTGACGCGGAATCGCCCGCGGCAGATCGAGATGCTCCTCGACAATGGTCTGGCGATTACTCATAGGTCTACTCTCGTTCACAGCGTCCAGCGATTTTTCACCACAGAGAGCGCTGAGCACGCAGTAGCCGCGAAATCCATTTCGCGTTTCAGAGTGCGCGATT
>CAZCPK010000207.1:0-7457 GCA_964500755.1 uncultured Anaerolineales bacterium | reverse complement strand
ATCATAGGATTTGGAAGCCCCCAAATCGGGAAGTTATTTATAGATGAATCCTTAGGATATGTACAAGCTCCTCTGAAAATAAGGTCCGGCTTGTAGTAGGCGATTCCCATGGTCACTGAACCATTGAGCCAGGGCATCACCGTGTCCCTTACGGTACTGGAGTGCCTACTGCGAGCTCATTTTCGTTATCGTTGGGGAGCCACAGGCTCGTGGAAACTCCTTCGAAGATAGTCCCGTGGTCTCTTGGTCGGGTCGTTAAATTTTCACAGATATCCCAGATTGACCGGCGATGTACACCGTGGCCTAATGGGGTGGTATATATGAATGAAGAGACGTCTCAGACCTGCACCTTTCCGGCGCGGTACAGCAGCCTGGCGGAAGTCGCGAGCTTCGTGACCCACGGCGCTGAAGAAGCGCAGCTCGACACCCGCGCGGTCTATGCGGTACAGCTGGCGGTTGACGAGGCCGTATCCAATATCATCAATCACGCTTATGGAGGCGAGAGTGACGCGCTCATCAAATGCACCTATCTCATTCACGAGCGCGGCATCACGGTCCGACTGCGCGACTACGGCGAGCCCTTCGATCCCGACGAGATACCGGCGCCCAACCTCTGCACCCGCGTGGAAGACCGCGACGTGGGCGGACTGGGATTCTACTTTATCTGTACCCTCATGGATGAGGTGGACTTTGAATTCTCGGAGACCGAAGGTAATCTGCTGACACTGATAAAATATCGTGGCAAGGCATCCTGACGCTATCATGTCTGAGAAATCTACGTTCAATCTCGCTCAGCTCTTTTTCCCTGAACTGGGGTCCATGAGTGGACGCGAGCGTACCTACAGCGTCGCGGACGTGCTGGGGGCGCTCTATACGACGCCACTCGCCCTCGCCGGCCTGGTCTGGCTGGTGGGGGCCACGGAACTCACGGTCTTCGTGACCGAATGGCCCACGCTCTTACTCCTCTTGATGCTCCTTTTCCTCTTCGAGCGGCTTGACTTCTTTATCTTCGTCGAGGTAACGCCCGGCATCTACGCCGACTGGCGCTGGTCCTTCTGGACCGTCGTCACCTGGTCCGCGGCGCTCATCTTTGGGCCGACGGTGCTGTGGGTGGCGTTTACCTGGCGGACCATCGCCTTCCTACGTCAGTGGCTGCACGCCAACGCCAAGGACTGGTCCTGGAACATCTTTCGCAACTACACCATCGACCTGGCGCCGATGATCCTCGCCGGAATGATCGCGCTCACCTATTATGAGCGCTGGGGCGGGACGTTTCCCCTGCCCACCCTCACACTTCCGCACCTGCTGCCCGCGTTCTATGCGCTGGGGCTCTGGTTCTTGCTCGCCGCGCTGATCTGGACGCCGCTCCTTATCTTCTTCAGTCGTTCGCGTCACTTCGCCTGGGCCGAGACCGCCTGGGGCACCTTTGCCCGGTATCTGGGGCTCACCATGGGCTGGCAGCTGGTGGTGGATCCTTTCGCGATTCTGGCAACGGGGCTCTACGGTGAGTACGGTATCGGTGGCTACATCTTCTTCATCTTGATTCTCATCCTGCAGAGTCTGCTGCTTCACCATTTAAGCGAGGCCATTGAGCGCAGCCAGCTGCGCTCGCGGGAACTGGAGCGACTGGAACGGCTGGGGCGGGCTATTATCAATATGTCGCCCGACGCTTCGGGGTTGACCGAGATCTTGCGGACGCACATGCGGAATATGTTTCCCTATGGACACATCGAGATCCGCTTTTTCCCCAATCAAACGGTCTTGCACTCGCCCGAGGATTGGGCTCCGGTTCCGGAGAAACTTTGGGCCTGGGTTCGAGATCAGCAGGGGGCGCAATGTTTCCTGCCCGGCAGCGCGGTGCCCTGGGGCGATACGTTGGACGACAGAGGGCTCGTGGTGGCGCCCATCCTCCCCTCAGACCGAGATAGGCCCTTCGGCGGCATCTACCTCGCTCGCTATCGGGACGCGGAGAGCATCCACGCGCTGCTACCCGCCGTGCAGACGTTGAGCGCGCAGATCGCTTCGGCGCTCTCCCAGGCCCACACCTACCGGCAGGCGTTGGAACTGCAGCAGGTGGAGCACGAGCTTCGGGTTGCCGGGCAGATCCAGGCCAGCTTCCTGCCGCGCAAGCTGCCGGAGATCCCCGGCTGGGAGCTGGAGGTTACCCTGCGGCCCGCCCGGGAGACCTCCGGAGACTTCTACGACGTCATCCCCCTGCCCAATGGGCGCTTCGGCATCCTCGTTGCCGACGTCGCGGACAAGGGTACCGGGGCCGCGCTCTACATGGCGTTGAGCCGTACCCTGCTGCGCACCTACGCGCTGCAATACCACACCCGGCCCGACTACGTGCAGCGGGTGGCTAACCGCCGCATTCTCATGGACACCAACGCCGATCTCTTCGTCACCGTCTTCTACGCCATCCTGGAACCCTGGAGTGGGCAACTGACCTACTGCAATGCCGGGCATATGCCCCCCTATCTACTTCGCTCCGGAAAGGGCGCCGCCTTTGACTCCTTGATGAGAAATGGGGTACCGCTCGGAATCTTCGACGGTAGGGACTGGGAGCAGGTCGAAGTTCAGCTTGAGGAAAACGACACGCTGGTGCTCTACACCGACGGCCTCACCGACGCGGAGAACGTCGAGGGTGAGTTCTTTGGGCGGGAACGGCTCCTGGCGCTCTTGCTGGCGCATCAGGGGGAGACGGCGTTCGCGCTGCAGACCACGATACTGGACGCAGTCCGTGACTTTGTGGGGGAGGCCCCGCAGTTCGATGACATCACCCTCATGGTATTGCGGCGCCTCCATTGACGACCGCGCCTCCAAGAAAGAGCCGCTTCCGCGTCGGAAAATACCCATCCGCAGCAGACATACGCCGAGAAAGGATCTTGTTATGAGCGTCTCCTTATACACCCTGAGCGATCTGCGCCAGGAGACGGACCAGGAGTTGCGCCGTCGACTGACGGAGATCGAGGCCGCGCTCCACACGCGCATCGTCGCCGCCGACGTCTCCGAAGAGCTGATCACTCTGCTGGTGAACTGGCTGCGCGTCCGGACAGCGCGCGCGCACACCACCGGCTTCACGCTGGGCATCTCCGGTGGCATCGACAGCGCTACCGTCGCCGCCTTGGTCGAACGCGCCACACCGGAGCACAACCGCTACTTCTTCCTGCCCTGTCAGAGTGTGCCCGAAGATCGCGAGGACGCGCAGCGCGTCGCTGACGCCCTCGACTTTGACCTTGAACACGTCGACATGCTGCCCCTCTACCGCAGCGCCTGCGCCGCCCTGGACGCGGACCCCACCGCGCAGCCGACGCCGCTGCATCTGATGAACCTCAAGGCGACGTTGCGCATGACCTTCCTCTCGACGGTTGCCAACGAGCACGGCCTGCTGGTCGCGGGGACGGGCAACCGCAGCGAGGGAGAGCACGCGGGCTTCATGACCAAGCGCGGCGACGGCGCCGCCGACAACGCCGTGCTCGGCTACCTCTTCAAACGCCAGGTGCGGCAACTGGCCCGCCTGCTGGATGTCCCCGAGCGGATCGTCACCCGCCCCCCGACGCCCGGCCTGCGCGTGCTGCCCGACGGCACGGCGCTGACGGACGAGGAGGAGATGGGCATGACCTACGACGAGATCGAGGTGGCGACCAATCTCTTCATGGAGTTCGGCAAGGACCTGACGGGGCTGGCGGACGCCGTGCGCGCGCGCTACCCCGAGCGGGACGACCGCGTGCTCACTGTCTGCCGCGACCTGGGGCTCCGCAGCTGGCGCAATCGCCACAAGCTGGATCCCATGCCCATCGCCGGCTGGCCCCGAGAGGCGACGCCCCGCTTCGACGACTATCCTGAGGGCTTCCCCACCTACGACGCGCTGCAGGCCTGGACGTGGTAGCGGCATGCCCAGGGAATACACGGTAGTCTACGGCCTCTCCGCGAATCCCGTCCACGAGGGGCACATCACCCTGGTCGTGCAGGCGCTGCAAGGGCTGTTGGCCCGTGACTTCGACGTGAACCGTGCGCTGTTGATCCCTGTCTACCGGCGCAACCCCGTCTGTGCCCCAAAGGACGAGGTCACCGACACCTACGCGGAGCGCCTGCGCCTCTCCGAGCTCGCCGCCGCCGAGATTCAAACCCGGCTGGGCGAAGCGGACGCCGCCGTGGAGGTCAGCGAGATCGAGGCGCATCTGGCCCGGGAACGCGAGACGCCCAACTATACCGTCGAGACACTGGGCGCGCTGCAGGTGCTGGGCTACGCGCCCCTGATCTTTCTGATGAGCAGCGACCTCTTCTCCGGCGAGGATCCCGAGCTGGCGCACTGGCACCGTCCCGACCGATTAGTCGAGATGGCGACGCTGGCGCTCTGTCCGCGTCCGGGCTATCCCCCGAACCGGGACTATCTCGAGGAACTCGAGGCGCAAGGCGCCCAGATCGTCTACCTGGAGGACGTGCGGACCCCGGAGATCTCGTCCAGCGAGCTGCGAGCGCGTCTGGCCGCAGGCACGCCGCCCCTGGCACTTCTGGAGGAAGGCGTGCTACCGGAATCCGTGGCACTCTACCTCGCCGCGCACAACTTCTACAAGACGGACGTCTGAACCGCGCGTCATCTCAAAACGAGGACTCGGAGCAAAATAAAGGGCTCGTAGTGAGCCACGGAGCCCTCAGGGGGAGTGGCGTCAAAACGGTCCGCACCGCGTTGCCCCCCTCGCCGGAGCGGACCAAGACAGGGCCACTTCCGACGCCCTCGGGAAAAATCTGCTTAATCCGCTCAATCTGCTGATCCTGAACGCTCACCGGCCCCGTCCCCGGAGCCGGATAAGAGGATGACGCTCTCGAGGACGAAAGCGCGGAGCAGGAGAAAATCCGCTCAATCCTCCGCTGATCTTCTCACTCCGATACGGCGTTGGGCAGCGGCCCCTCGGCGTCGCGCAGCCCGGCGTAGTGGTGCGGCTGGGTGTCAATGCGATAATGCGTCCCTCGCGACTCCTGATTGTGCCACGCCGCCCGTGTGACAATCCACGCGGCCTGGGCCATGTTGCGCAGCCCCACAAAGTTGTCGTTGAGCCGGGTGCTGCGGTAGAAGTCGTCGATGACGCCCCAGAGATGGTTGAGATCCTCCAGCGCCCGCGCCAGCCGGTGCGTGCTGCGCGCCAGCCCCACGTAGAGCCACATAATGTTCTGGATCATCCGCGAGTCGCGGTAGACGAGCACGGGATCCGCCGCCGCGCCGGTGCTGACGTCCTGCCACGGTGGGATCGTCTCGGTATCGACCAGCGTCAGATCGTCCCGACGAGCCACGTCACGCCCGGCCCGGTCGCCCCAGACCAGACCCTCCAGCAGCGAGGTACTCGCCAGCCGGTTGGCCCCGTGGACACCGGTACAGCTGACCTCGCCTACGGCGTAGAGCCCCTTCAACGTCGAGCGCCCCCAGGCATCGACCTGGACGCCACCGCAGAAGTAATGGGCCGCCGGCACCACCGGGATGGGCTCCGTGGCGATGTCGATCCCCGCCTCGCGGCAGGTCTCGTGGATCGTCGGGAAGCGCTCGGGGATGCGCTCCGCGTCCATGGCCTCCGCCAGGTTGAGCAGCACGTGAGGATAACCGTGCTCCAACATCTCGTGGTGGATCGCCCGGGCGACCACGTCGCGCGGCGCCAGGTCGCCCCACTCCGGCGCGTAGTCGTCCATAAAGTGCCGGCCGGCCGGCGTGTAGAGCCGCGCGCCCTCGCCGCGCACCGCCTCGGAGATCAGGAAGTTGTCGGCGCCGGGGACCGCCAGCGTGGTGGGATGGAATTGGATATACTCGGCGTTGATAACGCGCGCGCCGGCCCGGTAGGCCATCGCCAATCCGTCGCCGCGCGCGCCCGCCGGGTTGGTGGTATGACGGTAGATGCGTCCGACGCCGCCCGTCGCCAGCACCGTCGCCGGGGCCAGGACGCGGTGGATGGCGTCGTTGGCCCGGTCCAGCACGTAGGCGCCGTGGCAGGTGACCGGGTCATAGATGGTCAGCGGATCCTTGCTGTGGTGCGAGGACGTGATCAGATCCACCGCCGTGTGACCGGTCAGCAGGGTGACGTTGGGCAGCGTCTTGAGGTGCTGAAGCAACGCCACCTGAATCGCCTTGCCCGTCGCATCGCCCACGTGGAGGATGCGCGAGACGGAGTGCCCGCCCTCGCGGGTGTTCGACAGCCCGCCGGCCCGGACGTCAAAGGGGACGTCGACCCGCTCCACCAGGAGCTTCTGGACCAGCGGCGGCCCTTCCTCAGCCAACACGCGCACCGCCGCCGGCAAGCTCAATCCCGCGCCGGCCCGCAGGATATCCTCCGCCAACAGCGCGGGCGAATCGTCCTCGCCGCGGGCGACGATGCCGCCCTGGGCGTAGCGCGTGTTGGTCTCCGCCGGCTCGTAGGTACGCGTGATCAGCGTCACCTGCCGCCGGCGATCCTCGGCCAGGCGCAGCGCCGCCGCCGCGCCCGCGATGCCACAACCGATAACCAGTACGTCCGTCTCAATGGGCATAGCGATCCTTTCTAGAGCGACAGCATGCGCTCTAACGCCGTCCGCGCGTGCTCCGCGATTGCCGGCGCGACCGTGACAACGTTCCGCAGCTCGCCGCGCGCCAGCGCGTCCAGGACGGCAGCCAGGTTCTCGACCGTCGTCTGGCTCATGGTTGCGCAATAGGGCGGCACGTCCGCCAGCGGCACGATGGTCTGTTCGGGATGCTCCTGCTGCAGGCGTTTGACCAGCCGCGTCTCTGTCCCCACGGCCCAGACGCTCCCCGCGGGCGCCGCCGCGATCTCCCGCAGGATCGTCGCGGTGGAGCCGGCCTTGTCCGCCAGTGCGACGACGGCGGCCTTGCACTCCGGGTGGACGATAACCTGCACGTCGGGGGAGCGCTCGCGCGCGGCGCGGACGTGCTCGGGCGTGAAGCGCTGATGGACGTTGCACGCGCCGGGCCAGACGATCACCCGGGCAGCCCGGATCTCCTCGGCGGTCGGCGGGTGGCGCAGGTCCCACCGGAGGATCTCCGCATCGGGGAGGTCCATGCTGTGCGCGGTGTTCGTCGCCAGATGCCGATCGGGGAAGAAGAAGATCTTGGGGCGCCGTTCGAAAGCCCACCGTAGAACGTCCGGCGCGTTACCCGAGGTACAGACAATACCGCCGTGTTCGCCGCAGAACGCCTTCAGCGCCGCCGAAGAATTAACATAGGTGATGGGCGTCACCGCCGTCTCGACGTCGCCCAGCGCGGCGTCGAGCTGCTCCCACGCGGTACGCACGGCGGTGGGATCCGCCGTATCGGCCAGATAGCAGCCCGCCGAGGGATCGGGGATCAGCACGTGCTGCCCGGGCTGCGCCAGAATCGCCGCCACCTCGGCCATAAAGTGCACGCCGCAGAAGACGATATAGTCGGCGTCGGTCTGCGTCGCCTGGCGCGAGAGCTGCAGCGAATCGCCGCGATAGTC
>CAZCPK010000206.1:0-7463 GCA_964500755.1 uncultured Anaerolineales bacterium | reverse complement strand
AAGGGTAATATTTAAAAAGGTATTGAGAAAAATTCACAAAATAAGCGTCTTGGGTTAATTTTTATTTAAGTACACTCTTATTTTCTCTATGCCCTCTGTGTCTCTGTGATGAGATATTTAGTTATTTCAGTAGAACCAAAATTAACACGGGTGAAATTTTTTCAGAATAGCCAAACTCAGAAAGGAGACAACGATGATTCGCGTCGCATTTCAGGGAGAATTGGGAGCTTACTCGGAAGAGGCACTGCAAAAGCACTTTACCCAACGCACAGAACCGGTGCCCTGCCACAGCTTTACCGAGCTCTTCAACGCGGTCACCCAGGGAACGGCGGACTTCGGCGTCCAGCCGATCGAGAACTCGACCGCGGGCGCTATCAACGCGGCCTACGACCTGCTTCTTGAGCGCGACGTCAACTTAAGCGGCGAGATCGTTCTCCGCGTGCGCCACGCACTGTTAGCCGCGCCGGGCAGCACGAAAGCCGACGTGCGCCGGGTGCGCTCGCATCCCCAGGCGCTGGCGCAGTGCAGCCACTATCTCGCAGCACACGACTGGCAACCAGAAAGTGCCTATGACACGGCCGGCAGCGCCAAGGCGTTGGCCGCTGCTCCGGAAAACGACGTCGCCGTCATCGCCAGCCGTCTGGCCGGGGAGCGTTACGGCCTCGACGTGCTGGGCTATCCCATCGAGGATCAGGCGCACAACTACACCCGCTTCCTCGTCCTCAGCCACCGACCGCCCCCGCACCGACCGGACGCGCAACACAAGACCTCCCTCGTCTTCTCCACGCCCCACGTGCCTGGCGCCATCCACACCTGCCTGGGCGCCTTCGCGGCGCGCCAGATCAACCTCACCAAATTTGAGTCCCGTCCCCAGCCCGACCGTCCCTGGCACTATATCTTCTACCTGGACTTCGAGGGACACGTCGACGCACCGCATTGCCGGGCCGCGCTAACCGAGTTGCAGGAGAAAGCGTCCTTCGTCAAGGTGCTGGGATCCTACCCGGCTGCAGCCACCGACGAGCATGCATCGGGCTGACGGCATGCTCTCGGTGCAAGGCACACCAACGAAGACGAGAAGTCCAGTCAACGGATTAACCGGATCAACCAGATTAAATCGATCTTCCCTCCTGTTTCATCCGTTGCCCCGTTGACTACCTGACAATCTGACGAAAAGACCAAGTGACCATTTTTAGGAGGCGTACCATGCTTATCGTTATGAAAACCAAGGCCACCCCGGCCCAGCTCCGGGGCGTGACCGACTGCGCAACCGCCGTCGGCCTCACGCCCAGCGTCATCCAGCAGCGCACGCACACCGTCATCGATCTCAACAACGGCAGCCACGTAGCAGATCCCGAGCGTTTCACTAAGCTGGCGGGCGTCGAGACGGTCAAGGAGCTCTCCCAACCCTACAAACTCACCTGTCGAGCCTTCAAGCCCGAGGGCACCACGGTGACGGTCAACGGCGTCGACATCGGCGGTGACTCCCTCGCCATCATGGCCGGGCCGTGCGCGGTCGAGAGTCGCTCCCAGATGCTCGAGGTGGGAGAGGCAATCAGTGCGGGCGGCGTGCGCATTCTGCGGGGCGGCGCTTTCAAACCCCGCACGTCACCCTACAGCTTCCAGGGACTGGGCGAGGAGGGATTGAAGATCATGGCCGACGTTGGGGCGCGCTTCGACCTGGCGATCATCACCGAGGTCATGGCGCCCGAGGACGTCCCCCTGGTCGCCCGCTACGCCGACATCCTGCAGATCGGCGCGCGCAACATGCAGAACTACGCCCTGCTGCGGGCCGTCGGCGCCGCCCGGCGTCCCGTTCTGCTCAAGCGGGGGATGATGGCGACCGTCGAGGAGCTGCTGATGGCCGCCGAGTACGTCCTGAGCCACGGCAACGAGGACGTCATTCTCTGCGAGCGCGGCATCCGCACCTTCGAATCGTACACACGCAATACGCTCGATATCAGCGCGGTCCCCGTGCTCAAAGAGCTCTCGCACCTGCCCGTCATCGTCGATCCCAGCCACGGCACCGGGCGTCGGGAGTTGGTCGCGCCGCTCTCGCGGGCCGCCGTCGCCGCCGGTGCCGACGGGCTGCTCGTCGAAGTCCATCCCCACCCCGACGCGGCGCTCTCGGACGGGCCGCAATCCTTGGATCTCGACCTCTTCGCGACGCTGCTGCGGGGATTACGACCGGTCGCCCAGGCCGTCGGGAGGTCGCTATGACCCGGCAATAGTTAGCATTACCCACTCCCGCCGGAGCAGTCCAAAACGGTACGTCCCACGTCGGAGGCCCAGCGCTTGACAATTTCTTCCACTCGTTTATCATGGAAAAAGTTAATTGAGGGAAGGACACCCGTTCAGTCGATGAAACGTCAAGCCAGCCGCCAGGTTTACTACTATTATTTTACCTTTCCGCTGCCCCCAGCGGACGGTTGGCTTCGCGCTGCGCCTGAAAGGTCTGACCCCTAGGTAGAATAAGACCGGTAGAGAACCCCAAGGCCGTGGAGCAAACCGCTCCACGGCCTTTTTGCGTGGGAGGTACGCTATGGATTGTCGTGGTATTCGTGGAGCCGTCAGTGTGGAGACCAACACCGCAGCCGGCATCGACGCCGCCGTGCGACGTTTATTGACCCAGATCGTGAGCGTCAACGACGTGGACGTCGACGACATCGCCAGCGTCATCTTTACTGCCACGCCCGATCTGGACGCCGCTTATCCCGCCCGCACGGCCAGGGCCCTGGGCTGGACCCACGTTCCGTTGCTTTGCATGCAGGAGATGGTCGTCGCCGACAGTCTGCCCCGTTGCGTCCGGGTGTTGATCCACTGGAACACCGAACGGTCCCCTCGGGCCATTCACCACGTCTACCTGGGTGAAGCCCGCCGTTTAAGACCGGATCTGGTCAAGGAGCTTCCACGTGGCAAGTCACGCTAGCGAGGGGCAAGTATAAATCAACGGAACAACCAAGCGACCAACCGACTAAGCGACCAACCGACCACCAGACCACTTTGTAAGGAGGAGATACGATGATTGTCATCATGAAACCGAACGTTACAGAAAAAGAGATTACCGACGTCACGGCCCACATCCAGGCCGAGGGCTGCCAGACCCACCTCTCGGAGGGCAAGGAGCACACCATCATCGGCGTCATCGGCAACGGCCGCCCCCTCAACCGCGACCGACTGGAGCGCCTGCCGGGCGTCGACCGCACCGTACTTATCCAGCGCCCGTTCAAATTAGCCGGGCGCCCTTTCCACCCACAGGACACCGTCTTCCCCATCAACGGCGTCAGCATCGGCGGGGACCGCCTGATCGTCATGGCGGGGCCGTGCGCCGTGGAGAGCCGGGAGCAGCTTTTGGCGACCGCGAGAGCCGTGAAGGGCGCGGGCGCCCACGTGCTGCGCGGCGGCGCCTTCAAACCGCGCACCTCTCCCTACAGCTTCCAGGGGCTTGGGGAGGAAGGGCTGCGTCTCCTCCACCTCGCCAGCCAGGAGACCGGGCTGCCCGTCGTCACCGAGGTCATGGCGCCGGAGCTGGTTCCCCTGGTCGCAGAATACGCCGACATCCTCCAGATCGGCGCGCGCAACATGCAGAACTACGCCCTGCTCCACGCCGTGGGCGAGGCGCAGCATCCGGTGATGCTCAAGCGCGGCATGATGGCCACCGTCGAGGAGTTGCTGATGGCCGCCGAGTACATCCTGAGCCACGGCAACGAGCGCGTCATCCTCTGCGAGCGGGGCATCCGCACCTTCGAGACCTACACCCGCAACACCATCGACATCAACGCCGTGCCGCTGCTCAAGGAGCTCTCACACCTGCCCGTCATCGTCGATCCCAGCCACGGCACCGGCAAGTGGGAGCTGGTCGCGCCCGTCGCCCGCGCCGCCGTCGCGGCCGGCGCCGACGGTCTGATGATCGAGGTGCACCCGCAGCCCACCGAGGCCCTCTCCGACGGCGCACAATCACTCAAACCCGAGCGCTTCGCCGCGTTAATGGAAAGCGTCGACGCCATCGCCGTCGCCGTAGGACGGACACTGTGAGCACGGAGGGTGTAAGCACGGAGGCTGTGAGCACGGAGGCTGTGAGCACGGAGGCTAAAAGCACGCTGACCGAGTGCCACGTCACCATCGTCGGCCTCGGGCTGATGGGTGGCTCGCTGGCGGGCGCGCTGCGCGACCGATGCCGTCGTGTCACCGGCGTCGACGTCGACCCGGAGACCGTCGCCACGGCGCGGGCGCGCGGTTTCGTCGACGACGCCGCCACTGACCTCGCCGCAGGCGTGCGCGAGGCCGACCTCGTCGTCCTGGCGACGCCGGTCCGCACCATCCTGCAGCTCCTGGAGGAGCTCGGTCCGCTGCTCAAACCGGGCGCCGTCGTGATGGACCTGGGCAGCACCAAGGCCGCCATCACCGCGAAGATGGCCGACCTGCCGGACGCCGTCGCGCCGCTGGGGGGACATCCCATGTGCGGCAAGGAGCGCGCGGGCATCGCCGCCGCCGACCCAGAGATCTACCGGGGCGCCACCTTTATCCTCACGCCGCTGGCGCGCACCACCGCCGCGGCGCTCGATCTCGGCAAAGCCGTTGCCGCCGCGGCGGGCGCCCGTCCCCTGCTGTTGGACGCCGAGCGCCAGGACAAGCTCACCGCCACCGTCAGCCACCTGCCCTACCTGCTGGCCTGCGCCCTCATCGCCACCGCCGACGCCACCACCTCATCCGACCCGGCGGCCTGGGAGATCGTCGCCGGGGGCTTCCGCGACACCTCGCGCGTCGCCGGCAGCGACGTCACCATGATGCTGGACATCCTGTTGACCAACCGTGAGCCTGTCCTGCACGCCCTGACCACGTGCATCGATCGGTTGCAGGAACTCAGCGCCCTCATCGCCGCCGGCGACGAGACGGCGCTGCGCACCACATTAGCCACCCTTCGCAGCCAACGAAAGGAGATGTACCCATGACCCAGTACACCGTTCAACCGGCGTCCGCGCTGCGCGGCCGGACGCGCGTGCCGGGCGACAAATCACTCTCGCACCGGGCCGTCCTGCTGGGCGCCCTGGCCTGCGGCGCCAGCCAGGTCAACGGCTTCCTGCCCGCCGGCGACTGCCAGGCCACCATCGATTGCGTGCGCGCGCTGGGCGTCGAGGTGACCGAGCACAACGCCACCACACTGACTATTCATGGACACGGACGTCGCGGCCTGCACGCACCCGACGCTCCGCTGAACTGCGTCCGCTCCGGCACGACCCTGCGCCTGCTGACCGGCATCCTGGCCGGTCAGCGCTTCGACAGCGTGCTGACCGGCGCGCCGCAGCTGCGGCGGCGGCCCATGCGCCGGATCACACAACCGCTGCGGGCCATGGGCGCCGACGTCCGCGACACCGACGGACACGCGCCGCTCACCGTCCACGGCAGCGAGCTGCGCGGCGCCGAGCACCATCTGGCCATCGCCAGCGCCCAGGTCAAGAGCGCCCTGCTCCTGGCCGGCCTCAACGCCGACGGCGCCACCACCGTCCACCAGCCGGGACCGGCCCGCGACCACACCGAGCGCCTGCTGCAGGCCATGGGCGCCGCCCTCACCGTCGACGGGCTCAGCGCGACGCTGCAGCCGTCGCACCTGCAACCGCTGACGTTCAACATCCCCGGCGACCTCTCGTCGGCGGCCTTTCTACTGGTGGCGGCGACGCTGCTGCCCGGCTCAGAAATCACACTGCTGGACGTAGGGCTCAATCCAACGCGCACCGGCCTGCTCGACGTGCTGCGCGCCATGGGCGCTGACATAGAGAGCACGCCACCGCGCGAGGAGGCGGGCGAGCCGGTGGGCGATCTCACCGTACGCGCCGCGACGCTCCACGGAACCACCATCGTGGGCGAGACCGTCGTGCGCATGATCGACGAGTTCCCCGTGTTGGCCGTAGCCGCGACGCAGGCGCAGGGCACCACCGTCGTGCGGGACGCCGCCGAACTGCGCGTCAAGGAGACCGACCGCATCGGGCGCGTGGTGGACGCGCTGCAGACGCTCGGCGCGCGCATCGAGGGACACCCCGACGGCTTCGTCGTCGAAGGGCCGACGCCCCTGCACGGCGGCACCGTCGACAGCGGCGGTGATCACCGGTTGGCCATGGCGCTGACCATCGCCGGGCTGCTGGCGGACGCGCCGGTGGTCGTGCGTGATACGGCCTGCGCAGCGGATTCGTTCCCCGGCTTCGTCGACCACCTGACCCGCCTGGGCGCCTCAATAGAATCAACGGATTGACCGGATGGAACGGATGAGGGGTAAGGGAGTAGGAAGGAGATCGCCTTGAACACACAACCGATTGACGGTACGACACGGCTTGTGGGTTTGATCGGTTGGCCCGTGCGTCACACCCGCTCGCCGGCTATGCACAACGTGGCCTTCGCGGCGCTGGGGCTCAACTGGCGCTACGTACCGCTGCCGGTGCCGCCGGGAGAGGTCGCCGAGGCCGTCCGCGGCCTGGTGGCGCTGGGCTTTCGCGGCGCCAATGTCACGGTGCCATACAAGGAAGCCGTACGCCCGCACCTCGACGCGCTCACGCCGGCAGCCGAGATGGTGGGCGCGGTCAACACGCTGGTGATCGATCGGCCCGCCGACGGTCTGCCCATCGTCACGGGCCACAACACCGACGTGCCCGGCTTCCTGGCGGCGCTGACCGACGCCGACGTCGATCCGGCAGGCCAGCGCGCCGTGGTGGTCGGCGCCGGCGGCGCGGCCCGCGCCGTAGTCGCCGCGCTGTTGATGGCGGACGCCCAGGCGATCACCATGCTCAACCGCACGGCAGAGCGCGCCCACGCGCTGGTCGCCGACCTGCGCGTCCACGCGGACCGCACCGCGCTTAAAGCAGCGCCGCTCACCCGCGACGCTCTGATTGAGACAACGCGCGCCGCCGACCTGCTGGTCAACGCCACGACGGTCGGCATGACGCCCAACGTCGAAGCCAGCATCTGGCCCGATGACGTACCACTGCCGTCCACGCTGACCGTCAGCGACCTCGTCTACGCGCCCCGAGAGACGCGCCTGTTGCGCCAGGCTCGCGCTGCCGGCGCCCGCACCGTCGACGGGCTGGGCATGCTCATCCACCAGGGCGCCCTCGCCTTCAACCTGTGGACCGATCAAGCGCACGAGCTGGCAGAGGTTACGGGAGCGATGTTCGAGGCCATTAGATCAACGGATTGGGAGTAGGGAGTAAGGAAGGGAATACACAATACATACCAGGGAACACCCACTATAAACGTATTTAGCTACCTATCACTTTGAGGCAAAAGTTTGTCTGTTACGAGATGAAGCTGTTGTATATGTCTCGAAAGCACGATATTCTACACAATTTCATGGTTGGGCTCGTAGTTAGCGACGAAGCCCTTGGGCGAAGTCGCGTCATAACGCCACTCCGCTACGCTCCGTTGGCTAACTACGAACCTTTGACCTAGAAGTTGGAGGGCTTTACGTAAAATCGTTC
>CAZCPK010000205.1:0-7466 GCA_964500755.1 uncultured Anaerolineales bacterium | reverse complement strand
CAAGTTGGAGGACCGGGTGTTGGGTGTGTTACAGGTCTTCAGTCTCTCCCCGGCGGCCTTCAGCGAGGAGGATCTGGATTTCCTGGAGGTCCTGGGGCCGCAGCTGGCGGCTGCGATGGCGAACGTGCGACTCTACGAACAGGCGCAGGTCGAGATTGCGGAACGTCAGCGGGCAGAGCGCAAGCTGCGAGACTACTCGGAAAACCTGGAGGCCAAGGTCCACGAGCGGACGCGCGAGTTGCGCCGCATGGTGGATCTCATGGCGGGACGAGAGGTGCGGATGGTGGAGTTAAAAGCGGTCATTCGTGCATTGCGCGCGCAATTGGAGGCTGCCGGATTGGAGCCGGTGACTGATGATCCCCTGTTGGGTGAAAACTGATGTGCTGCTCCGCGCACGTCGCAGCCGCGCGGTATCTGTGGAAGTAGGCGCAGAATGAGAGCGAGCCACTCCGTCCCCGTAGCGATCCTTTCCCCTTTTTCTGAGCGTGGGCCCGGGGGCCTCGTCGGCGGTGACCCTGCGCTGGAGCGTCTTCTCGTCTGGACGCCTTGGCTGACAACGGGAACAATCCTTCTGCTGGCGCTCCTGATCGTGGGCATGATCGTCTTGCTCATGAAATTGCGTGCAGCAAAACAGGTCATCGACATCCAAAAGGAGCTCGTGCGTCGCGAGGCTGAGGCGCGTCGACTTATCGAGGAGGAGTTGCGGGGGGCGCACGAGGACCTTAAACGCCGTGTCGAAGAGCGAACGACCGAGTTACGGCTGGCGAACGTCAGACTTCGGGAGGTTATTCAGGAGCGCGAAGAGTTGGCGGCGGAGGTGCGGGCCAGCGAGCGTCGCTATCGCTTGCTCGCGGAGACGGCCCAGGACATCATCTGTATTCACGATCTGGAGGGCCGGATTCTCTACCTGAATCCTGCGGGGTTGATTTTCCTGGGTCGCACGGAGGAGGAGGTGCAGGGGCAGCGGATCGCCAGGTTTACTCCCGAGGATCACCGTGAGGCGTTGGAGCGCCGCCGGAAGCAGCGAGCGTCTGGTCACTGGGACCGTTTCCGTTACGAGACGAGTCTTGTGAACGACGCCGGTGAGCGTATGCCGGTGGAGGTCGTCTCGTCTCCGCTGATCGAAGCTGGGGAGGTTACCGGGATCCTGCTGATCGCCCGGAATATCACCGCGCAGCGGGCCCGGGAAGAGGTTCTGCGGGCCTCCGAAGCCCGTTATCGCAGCATCTTTGAGAATACCAATTTGGGGATCTATCGCACGACGCCGGAGGGTCGAATCATCCTGGCGAACTCGGCGTTGGTCAAGATGCTGGGGTATGATTCCTTCGAGGCGTTGGCGGAACGCAACCTTGAGGAGACCGGGTTTCTCCCGCACTATGACCGGTCTGAATTCAAGCAACGTCTTGAAAGGGACGGACAGATTCTTGGCTTGGAGAGCGTCTGGACCCGTGAGGATGGCGCGCGGCTCTATATTCGGGAAAACGCTCGCCTGGTGTGCGACACAGAGGGACGGGTTGAATACTACGAGGGCTTTGTGGAGGACGTGACCGCCCGGCGAGAAGCGGAGTTGGCCCTCAAGGAGAGCGAGGAGCGCTTTCGCTCCATCTTCGATTTTGCCCCGTTGGGCATCGCTTTGGTCGATAAAGAAGGGCATCTGTTGATGACAAATCCTCTCTTTCAAGAGATGCTGGGATACTCAGCCAGACAGCTGGAGACAATGAGCTTCCCCGAATTTACTCATCCTGACGATCGGGGTAAGGATCTCTCGCTCTACCGTGAGCTCTACACGGGCGAGCGAGAGACGTATTCTCTGGAAAAGCGCTATCTTCGTCAATCGGGGGGCGTGCTCTGGGCCGGGCTGACCGTCTCCATCGTCCGGGACGAGGCGGGGGAAGCGCGCTACGCTATCGGCATGATCGAAGATATATCGGAACGTAAACGCGTGGAGCGGGCGCTGCAAGAGCATGCTGCCGAGCTGGAGTTCCGGGTGGCTGAACGGACGGGGGAACTGCGCGAGCGAGTGGAGCAGGTGGAGACGCTCAATCGGGCCTTGACCAACTTGTTGGAGGATCTCCAGGCATCGCATCGGCAGCTTGAAGTCACGAGCGCGCGGCTCCGATCCGCTAACGCGGAGCTCGGTGAGTTTGCCTACGTCGTCTCTCACGATCTTAAAGCGCCCCTGCGCGCCATTATCCAGCTCTCCGACTGGATTCAGGAGGATTACGCGGAAGTTTTGGATGCGGAAGGACGCGAGAAGTTGGATCTCCTGGGGGGGCGGGCGCGCCGGATGCACGAGCTTATCGAAGGCATCCTGGCCTATTCGCGCGTGGGGCGGGTCACGGAACGAGAGATAATGATCGATCTCAATGAGCTGGTGCAGAAGACGTTATCTTCGTTGGGACCTCCTGCGCACATCGAGACGGCGGTGGTTTGCGAGCTGCCCACGGTCCTCGGTGAGAAGACCCGTTTCCGCCAGGTCTTTCAGAACCTGTTGAGCAATGCGTTCAAATTCATGGACAAACCCCGGGGACAGGTAACTATTGACTGTCGTGATGGGGAGACGCACTGGCAATTTAGCGTCGCGGACAACGGCCCGGGACTTGCGGAACGTTATCACGATAGAATCTTCCAGATGTTTCAAACTCTGCATTCCCGTGATCACTACGAGAACACCGGGGTGGGGCTGGCGCTGGTCAAGAAGATTGTGGAGGGCTGGAATGGGCGGGTCTGGCTCGAATCAGAGGTGGGCAAAGGCAGTACCTTCTATTTTACCTATCCCAAAGCGAGAGATACCGATGAAGGATGAACCTCCGATCTTGTTGGTAGAGGATGATTGTGTGGACGTCATGATGGTGAAACGTGCCTTCCGGGATCTGGGGGTGCGCAACGAACTGATCGTCGCTGAAAATGGCGAGGCCGGCCTGCGTTACCTGCAGGAGGTCGCGGAAGATCTTCCCTCGCTCGTTCTCCTGGATATCAATATGCCGCGCATGAACGGGTTTGAGTTCCTGGAATCCGTGAAGCAGGACCCGGTATTGTGCACCATACCGGTCGTAATCCTCACCTCATCCTGCGCGGAAGAGGACAAGTGGCGGGGGGTCGCCTGCTGTGCCTCCGGCTACATGTTGAAGCCGGTGAAATACGAGAGACTGGTGGAGGTGCTGAGGACCATTTATCGTTACTGGTCGCTGAGCCAGCTGCCCTCGGGGAGGCGCTCTTGAACGAAAAGACCATCAAGCTGTTGCTTATTGAGGATGACGACGTCGATCGAATGGCTTTTGAGCGGGCCGTCGCGCGGCAGGCGCTGCCGTATAGGTATGACGTAGCGGGTTCGGTTCGGGAAGCCAGGGCGTCCCTACCCGCCTCGCACTACGACGTTGTGTTGGCGGACTATCTGCTGGGCGACGGCACACTCTTTGACGTGCTGCCGCTGCTGGACGATGCGCCCGTCATCGTGTTGACGGGCAGCGGGGACACGGCAGTCGCCGTGCGGGCGATGAAGGCCGGCGCCTACGATTACGTGGTCAAGGATCCGGCGGGGCATTATCTTACGGCGCTCCCCCTGACCATCGAGCGGGTCATTGAGCGCTGGCGCAACGAGCAGGAGTTGGCCCGCTATCAGGATCATCTTGAGGAGCTGGTGGAGGTCCGCACCCGAGAGCTCGCTCGCCTTGCCGGGGTCGTCAAGCAGGCCGCCGAAGCCGTTCTTATCACCGATCCTCAGGGACGCATTGTCTACGTCAATCCCTTCTTTGAAGAGGTCAGCGGTTATCGAGCCGAGGAAGTGCTGGGTCAAAATCCGCGCATGTTGAAGAGTGGAGAGCATCCCCCGGATTTCTATGCCGATCTCTGGGCAACTATCACGACGGGCGAAGTCTGGCGGGGCACCTTTATCAATCGCCATAAGAACGGTTCGCTCTACTACGAACGGGCCAGCGTTTTTCCGGTGACCGATACTGACGGTCAGATCATCAACTACGCTTCCGTTCGGCGGGACGTCACGCAGCGGCGGGCGATGGAGGAAGCGCTGCGTGAGAGCGAGGAGCGCTATCGCCTGGTCTTTCAGAACTCTCCCGTCGGCATCTTCAACTATGATCAGGAGCTGCGTATCACCGCATTCAATGAACGCTTCTGTGAAATCCTCGACGTGCCCCGGGAGCGATTGTTGCACCTGGAGATGCGGACCCTGCAGGATAAGCGGATCCTGCCGCCGTTGGAGATCGCGCTCTCCGGCGAGGAGGGGTACTATGAGGGCGCCTATGAAGTCACCCATCGACCCGGACGTGTCATCTTCGTCGCCTTGCGGACGGCGCCCTATTATGACGCGGATGGTCGGCTGTTGGGTGGGGTCGGCATCGTGTTGGATATCACGGAACGTAAACGGGCCGAGACGGCGTTAGAGCAACGCGCCGCACAGCTGACGCTGATCAACGAGATCGGCAGTCAGATCGCCGCCGTTCTGGATCTGGAACACTTGATGGAACGGACCACCCGCCTTATTCAGGAAACCTTTGGCTATTATTGTGTGAGATTTTTCGTCCTGGAGCGCGCCGATCAGCGCCTTCATCTCCGCAGTTACGCGGGGGAACTTGCTGACAGTTTCTCCGAAGATGACGTGCTTTCACTGGGCCGGGGACTGGTGGGGCGGGCGGCGACGCACAGACGGCGCTTGTTGGTCAATGATCTCTCCCCATTGTTGGGTGACTATGGACCTGTGGAGGCGTCGATCCGGGCCGAGCTGAGCGTGCCGCTGTTGGTGGGTAACGAAGTGGTGGGGGTGCTAGATATCCAGAGTCCGGAGCGCGGCGCCTTTGACGAGGGCGATGTCCTGGTGCTGGAGACGCTGGCGGATCAGATCGCGGTCGCTATTGAGAATGCCCGCCTGCACGCGGGTGTTCAGCGCGAACTGGCGGAGCGGAAGCAGACCGAGACAGCTCTCCGTGAGAGCGAACAGCGTTACCGCACGCTCTTTGAGGATTCCCCCATCTCTCTTTGGGAGGAGGACTTCTCGGCGGTCAAGGCGTACCTGGACGAGTTGCGGGCCGAGGGAGTCGAGGATTTCAACCTCTACTTTGCTCAACACCCCCAGATCGTCGAACACTGCGCTTCCCTCGTGCGGATCCTGGACGTTAATCAGGCGGCGCTTGACGCCTATGGAGCTGCTGACCAGGCTCAGCTGGAGGCGCATCTCCATAGCATCCTGCGTGGGGCGATGTACGCCGCCCTACGGCGCGAGCTGCTCGCCCTGGTGCGAGGCGAGACGCACCTGGAGCTGGAAGCCTCCGCCCGGACCCTGCTCGGGAATAAGCGCCACGTTCTTATGACGTGGCAGGTCGTGCCGGGCTACGAAACCTCCTACGCCAGGGTCATCATCTCCTCCATTGACATAACGGCCCGGCGTGAAGCGCAGCTGAAGTTGCGTGAGCAGTCGCGACGCATGCAGGAGATTGTGGATACGGTGCCCGAGGGGATGCTGCTCCTGGACGCGGAGGGCCGTATCTTGTTGGCTAACCCCGTGGCGAAATCCTACCTGGACCTCTTCGGCGTGCAGGGAGTGGGGGACGTGCTCTCGCACCTCGGTGAACGCTCCCTGGACTCGTTGCTGACGTCGCCGCCGGATGGGGGGCTGTGGCACGCGGTCGAGATTGAGCAGCGCTTCTTTGAGGTCAACGCCCGACCGTTTCGGGGAAAGGAATCGCGTGAGCGCTGGGTATTGGTGCTGCGGGACGTCACGCGGGAACGGATGATGCAGCAGCACGTTCAACAGCAGGAGCGGCTGGCGGCAGTCGGTCAGCTGGCCGCCGGAATTGCCCACGATTTCAATAACCTCATGGCCGTCATCGTGCTCTACGCGGATATGGCTCTGCGCTCTGACGTACCTCCCGAGACCAGAGAGCGCATGCGGACCATCGTCGAACAGGGGAAACGGGCGACGGATCTGATCCAGCAGCTGCTCGACTTTAGCCGGCGCAGCGATTTCGAGCGGCAACCTCTGGATTTGGTCTCCTTCCTTAAAGAACAGGTCAAACTCCTGGCGCGCACGCTGCCCGACAACATCGAGCTGGATTTTAGCTCTACCTGCTCGGACTGTGTGATCAGCGGTGACCCCACACGCTTGCAGCAGGCTGTGATGAATCTGATGGTCAATGCCCGGGACGCCATCTCTGCGGCGGGCAGAATCTGCCTCACGCTTGATTGTCTGCAGATCATCGATCGCAAATCGTCGCCCTTGCCGGAGATGACCCCCGGATCCTGGGGTCGTCTGGTGGTACAGGATACGGGCCGGGGGATCTCTCCGGATATTCTGCCTCACGTATTCGATCCCTTCTTCACCACGAAGGAGCCCGGTAAAGGAAGCGGGCTGGGTTTGGCGCAGGTTTACGGCATCGTCAAGCAGCATGGCGGTGAGATCGCTGTGGACTCCACGGTGGGGCAGGGCACCACCTTCACACTCTATTTTCCCGTGATTGCTGCTCCCAACAAACCACCCTCAGCGCCGTCGTCCGCGCTGCCTGTGCTTCCCTGGGGCCATGGCGAGCGCGTGCTGATCGTTGAGGATAACGTCTCCACGCGCCAGGCGCTTGTCCAGAGCTTGGAGCTACTCAACTATCGCGTTGCAGCGGCCGCGGACGGTGCCGAAGCGTTGGGTATTCTGACCGAAGAGCCGGACCTGGACCTGATTCTGAGTGATCTCGTGATGCCCCGCATGGGCGGTTTGGAACTCTTGGAGGAGCTGCAGGCGTCGGGGCTTTCCATTCCCATCGTTTTCCTCAGTGGGCACGCCGAAATCGATGATCTGGCGCAGTTGCAGGCGGAGACCACACTCTGCACCTGGCTGCCCAAACCGGTGAACCTCGCGGATCTCGCCGAGACCGTAGCCCAGGCCTTGAAGGATTGCCGGTGAAGTCTGGGCTCATCTGAAATGGTCACGTGATCAATGGTTGCCAAAGGACACGCCGGATTAGAAAAGATCCGTGAAGTTAGGCGTGCTTCTGCAAAAACTCCCGATAACCTCCTCGTTTCTGACTAAAATCGCGACTTTTCCCCCGAATTTCCCCGAATAACCGTAACTCCTTGCCCCAGCCAGTGTTATAATTTACTGGTACGGAGGCAGATACGGATCGAGGAGGTTTCATGGGGCAATCAACGACGCAACTTGAAGCCCGCCGCCAAGAAGCACGTCTCGGCGGCGGCGAACAGCGCATCGCCAAACAGCACGCCAGAGACAAACAGACCGCTCGTGAGCGCCTTACGCGTCTGCTTGACGCCGACACGTTCCAGGAGGTGGGGATGTTTGTCGAGCACCGCGCCACCCGCTTCGGCCTGGACGAGCGTCGCATTCCGGGGGATGGGGTGGTGACGGGCCACGGCAAGATCGACGGTCGGCCCGTCTGTGTCTTCGCGCAGGACTTCACTGTCCTGGGCGGCTCCGTGGGCGAAGCGCACGGGCGCAAGATTGCCCGGAT
>CAZCPK010000204.1:0-7468 GCA_964500755.1 uncultured Anaerolineales bacterium | reverse complement strand
TCTCTGTGCCCTTCGTGTCTCTGTGGTGAGATATTTAGTTATTTTAGTAGAGCCATGGTTCTATTTTTGACGAGTGAGATCTGAGACCGCCTCAAAAGGGGAAAGGAGCGGTGATATGGCACGCATTGAACGCATTGGAGAAGCACATTGGAGAGGCGATCTTCGCGAGGGTGAGGGCGCCATCACAACTGTGGAAACCCAGGTACTGGACGAAGAACCTTATAGTTTCGGTACTCGTTTTCGAGAGAAGCCGGGCACCAACCCCGAGGAGCTGATCGCAGCCGCGCACGCGGCTTGCTACAGCATGGCACTCGCCAACGTCCTCGCGGAGCACGACTATAAGCCGCAGCTGGTTAAGACGCGCGCGACGTGCGCGCTTGCGCCCCAAGAGGGCGGCGGTTTCAAAATCACGGAGATGCACCTGGAGGTCAAGGCCCAGGTGCCGGATATTGACCTGGCTATCTTCCGCGAGTTGGCGGATGCCGCGGACGAAGGTTGCCCGGTTTCCAACCTCTTGCGCGAAGGAC
Organism: uncultured Anaerolineales bacterium; assembly: GCA_964500755.1. Lineage (GTDB taxonomy): Bacteria > Chloroflexota > Anaerolineae > B4-G1 > SLSP01 > G713. The sequence goes on along the minus strand of CAZCPK010000204.1, from coordinate 6,941 downwards.
TCCGTATCATCATCGATGCGGAGTTAATTCGGTAGTTTGCCGGTGTGATCCCGGCAGTGGACCACGCTCATGCCGGAGCGCTGGGGTGAGCGTGGTCTCAACGTGGAATTATGCATACCAAAGGAGGCGGCGTTTATGCGACACAAGAGATGGATTGCGATTATCAGTCTGACAGTGGTTGTAGGTATTCTCACGATTTTTCCCTTGAGCGCCGGCGCCTTTGAGCTGCGCGGAGGGGATCGCGTCATTATCGAAGCGGACGAGGTGGTCGAGGACGATCTCTACGTGACCGCCGGTGAGGTGGTGATCGCAGGCACGGTGCGCGGCGACCTGGTCGCGGTGGGCGCCCTCGTCGAGGTGAAGGGCGTCGTCGACGGTGACCTGTTGGCAGCCGCGCAGAGCGTGGTCATCGATGGTCTGGTGACCGACGATGCCCGTATCACCGGCGCGGCCCTGCGTATCACCGAACGGGGTCAGGTGGGCGACGACGTCGTGGGGGCCGGGTACAGCCTGGCGCTTCGCCCCGGCGGTGCGATCGGGGGCGATCTGATCTTTGGCGGCGGTCAGGCGCTCCTGGAAGGGGAGATAGCCGGTGATGCCCGCATCGGGGTCAATTCCCTCGAGGTGCGGGGTACGGTCCAAGGCGACGTATTAGCCGACGTTGGCTCGTCCGATTGGGATAGAGGACCTTCCCCTTTCATGAAGTTTATGCCTAACGCGCCGGCGGTGCCGGACGTCTCCGCGGGCTTGACTGTCGCAGAAGATGCGGAGATCGGTAGTTCCCTCGTCTATACGGCGACGAATCAGGGCGCGGTCGCCGAGGAGACCGTGCAAGGCGAGGTCACCTTCAATGAGATGCCCCCTTCCCGACAGCGGCGAACGCCCATGAATCGCTTCTTGGGTCACGTCCGCCGTTTTGTGGGGTTGCTGTTCGTGGGGCTGCTTATGATCTGGGTGGCGCCCAAGCTGACAGGGCGGTTGGCGGACGCCGTGGCGAAGAAGCCGCTGCCCAGCTTTGGCTGGGGTATCCTGACGTTCATGGGCGTGGGTCTGGCCTTCGTCGTCCTTCTGCTGATCACGGGATTCCTGGCGGCGCTCTTTGGACTGATTACGCTGAATAACCTGCTGGGCACCGTGACGGTTGTCGGCCTGTTGGCGATCTTCGCGCTTGCTGTCGCCTTTGGTCTGGTGACCGCCTACGTCGCTAAAATCGTCGTCAGTTTTGGCGGTGGACGCTGGCTGTTGAGCCGCCTGAACCCCACGTGGGGCGAGTCCCAGATCGCTGTACTGGTCCTTGGCCTCGTGCTCTTTATCCTGCTCACGGTGATTCCCTGGGTGGGTGGAGTGTTCAATGCGGTGATTATCTTGATCGGCCTGGGCGCGCTCTGGCTGCAGATCTGGCCCTATCTCAAGCGTTCCTCGGCTGAGGAAACGGCGTAACGACGCCGGCGTCGTTATAGAGTTGTAGATGGATTTTGTTCAAGAAATCTAGTGAGTCAAGGAGTTGAGCTATGCCTGAGTTTGTAAATCCGTTTAGTGGCCAAGTGCCCGAACGCAAGTTGACCCGGCAGGAACTCATTCGCGCCATCCGGCTAAACATCGCCGCGGAGCACGAGGCGATTCATCTTTACATGGCGCACGCCGAAGCGACCGATCATTCGCTGGCTAAAAAAGTCTTGGTGGATATCGCTAACGAGGAGCGGGAGCACGTCGGAGAGTTCATGCAGCTGTTGGAGATTCTTGCCGGAGACGAGGCCGATTGGATTGCTGCCGGTCGGGCCGAGGTGCGGGAGATGACTGCCGGCGTGGAGGAGGGGACGATCACGGAGGAAGAGGAATCAGACGACACCCCCGCCGTCCCGACGTCCACGGTAGGCTCTCTGAAATCTTAAACAGACTTTATTCCATAGATTTATGTATAGGAGGACAACATATGGCTAACAAATATCTGGCGCGCGAGGATGCCCCCTTTGACGCGACCACGTGGCAGCTTCTGGATCAGACTATGATCGAGACGGCCCGGGGTCAGTTGAGCGGGCGACGACTCTTGCCCATTGAAGGACCGTTTGGGTTGGGACTCAAGACAGTGCCGCTTCGCGACGAGGAGGACGAGGACGGTTTCGTCGCCAGTCGCACCTTGCCTGTCGTCCTGATCAAGGAGCTCTTTACCCTGCCTACTCGGGATCTGATTACCTACGAAGAAGAGGGTATCGCTTTGGACACCGCTGCCGTGCAGGAGGCGACGCTCGCCGCCGTTCGTCGCGAGGACGAGCTGGTCTTCCACGGTCGGGGCGATGTGCCCGGTCTCTTGAACACGGAGGACGCGCAGACCCTGACGCTCTCGGCGTGGGACGCGGTCGGCGCGGCAGCCGACGACCTTATCGAGGCCGTCTCGCTGCTCGACGAGGCCGGTTTCCACGGGCCCTACAGCCTGGCGCTGACGCCGCGCCGTTACAATCGGCTCCTGCGCCGTTATCCACAGGGGAACATGACCGAGCTGGAGCATCTACGGGCGCTGGTTACCGACGGTATCGTCAAAGCGCCGGCCCTGGAAGAGGGCGGTGTCCTGTTGGCGTCCGGTCGCCAGCACGCTTCCCTCGTGCTGGGCCAGGATCTGACCATCGGCTTTATCGGTCCGGCCGGCTCGGAGGTGGAGTTCTCACTCTCCGAGAGTCTGACGGTACGCGTGCGCCATCCGCAGGCCGTCTGTCTCCTGGAAGCGTAAGGCTCCGGCAGTAGATATCTGGCGGCGCGACCCACTTATAGTTTACAGGGCGTTGCGCCGGCCTATTTCAGTTAAAACAGTTGCGAGTTATTTCATAAGACCAGGAGGTCGTAAAATGAGTGACGAGATTAGAGTGACGATTGAGCGTGAAGAGTGCATTCAGTGTGGGATTTGCTGGGGGACGTGCCCCGAGTTTTTCGCCGAGAACCTCGATGACGGCTTCAGTGAAGTGGTTGAGGAGTATCGTGTCGACGATAATCTGAGCGAGGGCCTGGCGCCCGTTGACCTTGAGGACTGCGTGACCGAAGCGGCGGATAGCTGCCCGGTCGCCATTATTGAGGTCGAGGCCTGAGCGCCCCTCTTGTGACAGATAGATCAGGAAGGAGCGGAACGCACATGCCAGAGCTGCTACGCGACAAGGTGGTCTTGATCACCGGCGCCACGGGCGCGTTGGGTTCGGTGGTTGCACAGGTCTTTGCGGAGACGGGGGCGCGACTGGCGTTGACCAGCACCTCGGCCGACGACTTGCAGAGACTGGCCCAAAGCCTGCTGCTATCCGCGGAGGACGTCTTTACCGTCCCGGCGGACGTGACCGAGGAAGAGGAAGTTCGGACGCTGGTGGAGGCGGTCGAGGAGCATTTCGGCGCGCTTCACGTCTTACTGAACACCGTGGGGATGTGGCGCGGCGGCGCGCCGGTGCAGGACGTCGCCGTAGGGACCTGGGAGCGCACCCTGGCGGTCAACTTGCGTTCCGCTTTTCTGCTCTCCAAGTGGGTCCTGCCCCACCTGCTGGAACAAGGGTGGGGGCGTATCGTGCATATCGGCTCCAAGGCCGCCGTGGAGCCGCGCGGAAAGCGCGCCGCTTACGCGGTGGCGAAACGGGGCGTGGTCACACTGACCGAGGTCATCGCCGACGAAATTAAAGGAAACGGTGTGACCGTCAACGTTATTTTGCCCAGTATCATCGATACCGAAGCCAACCGGGAGCTGTTCTCGGATCCCAACGTCGACGATTGGGTGCCGCCCGAACGGATCGCCGAATTGATGAAGTTTCTGTGTTCCGACGCCGGGGCTTCCGTCAACGGCGCCCTACTGCCCATCTATGGGGCTGTGTAACGATCGCGCTGGCGACCGGGTGGTGACGGTGCTGTGTTCTCCGGTGAACACAGGAGAGATGAGGGTCAACCGCTGTGACTATTCCGTTCTATCTAGCTGTTGAAGACGCTGGTTCACCTATTTGTCAACAGCCGGACGATATAGTGTTTGGAGAATAAGGAGGTTGTACGATGATTTCGAGATCGGAGTTGTGCACTCTTGCTCAACACCAGGACGATTACTGTGTTTCAATCTACCTACCGACCTATCGGGTGGGACGGCGCTTTGAGGAGAACCCGATACGTCTTAACAATCTGCTGGACGAGGCAGAAGCACAACTAAAGGACGCCGGCATGGAGTCGGCGGAGGTCACGGCGTTGTTGCAGGGGCCTCGAGACGTGGTGGAAGATGAGGTCTTCTGGCAGAATCAGCGCGATGGGCTCGCGCTTTATCTCTCGGAGTCGTTTAACAACTACTATCAATTGCGCCAGCGCTTCGAACCGCAGGTTGTCGTGGTCGATCGCTTTCACGTCAAGCCTCTGTTTCCCCTGCTAGATCAGGGTCGTGAGTTCTACGTTATCGCCTTGAGCCAGGGCGGGATCCAACTCTTCCAGGGGACCCGGTTCGGCATGGACGAGGTGGAGACCGAGGATCTGCCGGAGAGCGTCGTTGAGCTCCTGGATTACGAGGAGATGGAGCGGCATCTGCAATTTCACACGCGGACGGCGACGCCGGCCGACGCGACTGGCGTGACGCCGCCCGGAGCCAGCAGTGCACAACCGGGCGCCGTCAGCGGCGATCTACCCGGCGGTATGCAGACGGAACGTCCGGGCATGTTCCACGGCCATAGCGTGGCCGAGGAAGACGACCGGCAGGACATCCGCAAGTACTTCCAGCGGGTGGACGCGGCCCTCGAGCCCTTCCTGCGCGACGAGGAGCGACCGCTGGTGCTGGCGGGCGTGGACTACCTGTTACCTTTGTATCGAGAGGTCAACAGCTATCGAAATCTGACCGAAGAGGGCATAACGGGTAGTCCCAACACCCTAGCAGTTGAGGATATCCACGAGCGCGCCTGGGAGATCGTCGAACCTCAATTCACCGCCGAGCGTGAAGAAGCCCTCCGTCTCTACGAGCAACTGGCGGGCATGGGGAAGGACGTCGCCTCCCACGACATCAAGGAGATCGTGCCGTCCGCCTACTTTGAAAAAGTGGACACCCTCTTTGCGGCGCGGGAGATCCACGTTTGGGGTACCTTCGATCCCGAGAGCGCCGAGGTCGAGCTTCACGACGAGGGGACGGGTGAGAACGAGGATCTGCTGGATCTGGCTGTAGTGCACACTTACCTTAACAGCGGCGCGGTCTACGTCCTGGGGCCCGAGGACGTGCCCGGCGGTCCGCCGGCTGCCGCCCTGTTCCGCTACTGAGCCTGGTTGCCGCCAGAACAGCACACGTCATTTTTGGTTCTGCACAATTAGACTGCCGGCTCCTCCGAGCTGGAGGTCGCTGCTGCTCCTCCATCTCAGGTGGAGGGCTTTTTAAGCAGGATTTGAGGAATGAAGATATAGACATCGGATTTCTCCAAGAAATCCGATGTCTGGTTTTAGTAGTATATATACTCTCCACTCAGTCCGGCTTGGCTTTCGAGACGCCAACCCTTCTCCAACTCTTAACAACGCAATCCAACGCCAACATGAACGTGCTCCGTAGCTCGGGTGCAGGCCTCTTTTGATACAATAAAAGTCAGGATATAGATGTATGTCTTGCATTTTGACAGCAGCGAACTGTGCCTAACCACCGGATAACAGCGTAGAAAGGAGTCGAATTATGGGAAGAGGGATCAACCTTGGTAGGCTCTTTGGCATCAAGATCCGTGTTGACTGGAGCTGGTTGTTGATTTTCCTGCTCGTGACCTGGAACATCTCGACGGCGTTTGGAAGTTTACATGAGGAGTGGAGCATCGCTTTGCGCTGGGGGATGGGCGTGCTTTCCGCCGTGCTTTTTTTCGCCTCCGTCCTGGCCCACGAGCTGGCGCACTCCCTCGTGGCCCAGGCGCAAGGGGTGCCTGTAAGAAGTATCACCCTCTTTCTCTTCGGCGGCGTCTCCGATATCCAAGAGGAGCCCAAATCTCCGGGCAATGAGTTCGTGATGGCGATACTGGGACCGTTGACCAGCCTCGTGATCGGGGGCATTCTACTATTGATCACCGGCTTGACGGCCGGGATGCAGCAGACCAATATGCAGGACGCCCAGCAACTCGTTGGACAGTTGGGTCCCTTCGTTACCATGCTCACGTGGCTGGGTTCGATCAACGTGATCCTGGGCGTCTTCAACCTAATTCCCGGCTTTCCGTTGGATGGGGGGCGGATACTGCGCTCCATCTTCTGGGCGATCAGTGGTAGCCTCCGTAAGTCCACACGCTGGGCTTCCTGGGTTGGACAGGGGATCGCCTGGCTTATGATCACCGCCGGTATCGCCATGTCTTTCGGCGCACAGATCCCCCTGCTGGGATCGGGACTGGGTAGCGGCCTGTGGTTGGCCTTTATCGGCTGGTTCCTGAACAACGCGGCCTCACGCAGCTACCGCCGGGTGGTCGTCCAGGACGTGCTGGAGGGCGTGTCCGTCTCTCGGATGATGCGCTCGAATCCACCCACCGTCGCGCCCGATATCTCGGTCAATGCGCTGATCGACGAATATATCATGAACACCGATGACCAGGGATTTCCCGTTGTAGAAAATGACGAGCTGGTGGGTCTGGTCACGTTAGATGACGTGCGCTCCACCACTCGAGAGGTGCGTGGGAACCAAACGGTGCGCGACATCATGACGTCGGTCGAGGAACTTTCCACAATTTCGTCGGATGGTGATGCCGGAGATGCCTTGATGCAGTTGGCTCGGCGGGATATTCGTCAGCTCCCGGTGATTGACGAAAACAATCAGTTGCAGGGGTTGGTGCGCCGTCGAGACATCGTCAAGTGGTTGCAGCTGCACTCTGATATGAACGTATAGCTAAAATACCCGACTTTGGAGACGAGTGATTTTGATCGTATCTATGTGACAATATAAAAAGGCTCTTTTGGATTTCGCCGGATGCAAAGGTAACGTTTGCCACGCGCCTCCTTTC
>CAZCPK010000203.1:0-7476 GCA_964500755.1 uncultured Anaerolineales bacterium | reverse complement strand
ATCTTACTCGCATGCGCATCTAAAAGTCAAGCTCTGTAGCTTGAAAAAGCACTAGTGGAGGTAGTATGCAATCTCAGTCACGTTGCTATAGTGGTAAGAAGAGCCCGGCTTGGTGTACACCATTCTGGCTAGGTGGGTGCTTCTTGCTCAGTACAATAATTTTCGCTGCCTGCCAACCGGCATTGACGACACTTCCTGCCGGTGAAATCTACACCCTGGCGTTAGCGCCCACCGGCGACTATCTCGCAGTAGGTACCACACAAGGTGTTCATGTGTATCGTCTTGACGATTCACAATTGCTGTGGGCCAAACGTACAGCCGATCCGGTAGAGAGCCTGGCTTTCAAACCTGACGGGACGCAACTGGTGGGGCGATTAGCAGATAGAAACACGACACTCATCCTATGGCAAACGGAGGATGGCCGCAAGCTGCGAGAATGGCAGCTGAAATTTCGGTTACCCGCAGATATGCCGCTGAATTGGTCGCCTGACGGGACAAACCTTTTGCTTACAGGGGATGCTATCCTTAATATCATCCTATTGAATGTCAGCACCAACCAACAGTTTACGCTAGATTGGGAGGGGTTGCATGTGTTTCTTACAGGTCCTGGGCCTGCTCTGTTCGGTAGCACCTGGTCACCTGATGGGAAACGGTTAGCCTTTTGCACTTTTGGCCGTGCGGTAGAGCTATGGGATGTCCCCAACAACAACCAGGTAGCTCGATTTGTATGGGAAGAAATAAATCCGAGCGCGATAACAAGTGTTGCCTTTGATACAACGGGCACAAAGTTAGCCGCCACTTCTGGCACAAGAGGTAGAATTTGGGAAGTTGAAACCGGCACGGTCCTGTTGGAGCTGGAAGCTGCTCCTGCGCCGCATGTAAACCGGGAAGATCGAGAATATTTCTCTCGTTATGATCATAGAGTACTTTGGTCGCCAGACGATCGCTGGCTCGTGACCCGTGGATACACGAACACTATCATTGTGTGGGATGCCGCTACCGGTGAAATTACCCACATTCTGACTGGACACACGCGCCCGGTGGTAGGACTGGGTTTTCACCCACATAAAGGGACGCTTATTTCAGCCAGTCAGGACGAGATCTTGGAGTGGGATATCGTTTTGGGGACTCAACTGGATAATTTTGAGCACTTGATCGCGGCTCCCTGAAATGCAATCTCTATCGCCGGGCGCATGATCCGCGCCGCAAACCTGGGGCCCACAGTTTACTACACCTACACTTCGGCTACGCTCAGTGCCAGCACCGCCGACGGCCTGCGCGTGGGACAAGCCGTTGACAGCGATCAAACGGAGTTCGCCTGGGACTGGGCCGTGCCCGTCGTGCCCGAACTGCTCAGCGACGGCTATGCGCTGTATCTCGTCGGGCACGAGACCCTGGGCCACTGGGACGGCGAGGCGTGGGCCTACTACCTGCCGGACGCACTGGGGAGCGTGCGGCAGGAGGTCGACGTGGCGGGCGCGCTACTCGACGCGCGCGAGTGGACGCCCTACGGCATCAAGGTCGGTGGCGCGCGAGTGAGTGCATGTCACTTTGCTTCCTCATCCGCCCATCCCCGCCAACCACGCGACGATCATCCAGCCTCCAGCATCAAGCATCAAGCATCCAGCATCAAGCTTCCAGCATCAAGCTTCCAGCATCAAGCTTCCAGCATCCCCCCCGTCCTTGCGCTCCCCTTCGCCCGTGCTACAATGAGCGCAAGTCACGCTGGAGGACGTCATGTCAGATCGATCTACACCTACGGTGGCTGCGGTCGCGCAGCGCCGCGAAGCCGAACTCAAGTCACTCTATCTCATCGCCCAGGCCGTCAACTTCTCGATGCCGCTGGACGACGTGATGGAACTCATCTACACGCAGCTCGAGCGGGTCATCCCGGCGCCCACCTTCTACTTGGCCCTGCTCGATCCCCCGACGCAGACCTTCACCTTCACCTTCTACGTCGAGAACGGGCAGCGGCGGTATCCGGAGGTGGAATGGGACGTGGACGAAGGCCTGACCGGTGCGATCTACCGCAGCGGCGTCAGCATCCGCGCCGCCGACTACGTCGACGCCTGTCGCGCGCGCGACATCACCCCCGGGCGGAAGATCGCTCAGGCGTGGATGGGCGTGCCGCTGATGACCCAGGATCAGCTGCTGGGTGTAATGGTGCTCAGCCACAACGATCCGGCCCCCACCTTCTCCGAGGAGGACGAGAGTTTCTTCACCACAGTCGCCTCCTACACGGCAGCGGGCATCGAGCGGCGACGCCTGCACCAACGCCTGGAGACCCGCGCGCGCCAGCTCAAGACGCTCAACGAGATCGGTAAGCTGCTGGCTTCCAGCCTGGACCTCGACGAGGTGCTGGCGTTGGTTGTCCAGAACGCCGCCGAGCTCCTGGACGCCGAGGCGGGCTCCTTGCTGCTGGTCGACGAGGATAACGGCGACCTGGTTTTCCGCATCTCCAACGGCCCGGCCGGCGACCAGCTGGTGGGACTGCGGGTACCCGCCGGCAAAGGTATCGCCGGAGAAACCTTCACCGAGAACCACCCCGTGATCGTCAACGACGTGGAGACCGACGAGCGCTGGTACGGCACCTTCGATCAGCGCGCCGAGTTCCAGACCCGCTCCCTGCTCTCCGTCCCCCTGAACGCCCGCGGGCGGACCATCGGCGTCCTGGAGGTCATCAACCACCGGGACGACCTCCCCTTCTCCGCCGAGGACGCCGACCTCCTGCAATCCTTCGGCGCGCAGGCCGCCATCGCCATCGAGAACGCGCGCCTCTTCACTACCACCGATCAGGCGCTGCAGGCCCGCGTCGAGGAGCTGACGACGCTTCAGCAGATCGACCGGCAGCTCAACGCCTCGCTGGACTTCGACGAGGTCATGTCTCTCACGCTGGACTGGGCCATTCGCGTCACCGGCGCGGAACGGGGGCTGTTGGCTGCTGTGGTCGAGAAGGAGGACGGTCAGCGCGGGCTGCAGTTCCTCGCCTCGCACGGCTATGATGAGGAGACGGTGGCCCGCTTCACCGCCGAGGAGCTCTGGCCCCTCACCCGGGGCGCGTTGGGCAAGAGCGTCCGGGTGGGCGAGCCGACCCTGATGTTGGACACGCCGGAGACCGAGGAGTTTATCACGGTAGCGACCGGGATGTGCTCGCAGTTGAGCGTTCCGGTGCGCCGAGAGAACCGCGTGATCGGCGTCATCGCCCTGGAGTCGCCCGACGTGCGCTGCTTCTCCGAGGACGAGATCGAGCTCGTGACGCGCCTGACGGATCATGCCGCCGTCGCCATCGACAACGCCCGCCTCTTCCAGCAGGTGCAGCAGGCCAACGAGGCCAAGACCGACTTCATCGACTTCGTCTCCCACGAGTTGAAGCAGCCCATGACCTCCATGAAAGGTTACACCGACCTGCTCCGCAAGGGGCTGGGCGGCCCGCTGAACGATCAGCAGCTGCAGTTCCTGCAGGTCATCCGCACCAACGTCCAGCGGATGGACCGCCTGGTCAGCGACCTACTGCAGATGTCCCGCCTCGAGGCCGGACGCATCCAGCTGGAGGAGAGCCCCGTCCGCCCCGGGCTGGTGGTCGAGGAGGTGACGCAGTCGTTCCGACAGGCCATCAAGGAGAAGCAACAGCACCTGGCCGTCAAGGTGCCGCAGCGACTCCCCACGGTCTGGGGGGACCGCGGGCGTCTGATTCAGGTACTCTCGAACCTCTTGAGCAACGCCAACAAGTACACGCCGGAGGGCGGACATATCACCGTCTCGGTCGATACCTACACGCGCGAGGGGCAGGACTACGTGCGCTGGCGGGTAGCCGACGACGGCATCGGCATGTCGCCCGAGCAGCAGGAGCAGCTCTTCACCAAGTTCTTCCGGGCCGACACCCCCGCGGTGCAGGACGTCAAGGGGACGGGCCTGGGCTTGGTGATCACCCGCAGCCTCGTCGAGATGCACGACGGCGAGGTCGACGTCGAGAGCGAGGCCGGGAAGGGCAGCACCTTCACTTTCATCATCCCGGTCGCAGAGCCGGCGCCAGAGGAGAGCGAGGCGGAACTTTGATCATTGGATTTAGCCAGGTGCGACTCCTTTAGCATCCGCTGACGCATTGACGATCCGACCAAGAGACTGAAAAACCACCGGACTATTTTGGAGGAGGGGCGCTTCTGGCGCCCGTTTTTGCTTTAACTTTCAACCTGCAACCTGTAACTTGCAACTTGTAACTTGTAACTTGCAACCTGCAACCTGTAACCTTTAAAGCACATGGAGGCACTGCGCATGACGCGACACGAGACCGGAACCTTTCAGACCCACGACGACCTGGAACTCTACTGGCAACACTGGCTCCCCGAGACACCGCCGCGCGCCAACCTGATTGTGGTGCACGGATTGGGCGAGCACAGCGGACGGTACGGCGAATTCGCGGCGCGGTTCGTCGACCGGGGCTACGCCGTCCACGCCTTCGACCATCGAGGACACGGCCACTCCGAGGGGCTGCGCGGACACGTCGACGCGTGGCGCGACTTCCGCGGCGACGTCGCCGCCTTTCTGGAGAGGGTGCGGGCGGAGACGCCGGACGCGCCGGCCTTCCTCTTCGGGCACAGCATGGGCGGCCTAATCGCGCTGGAGTATGCGCTACACCACCCCGACGGGCTGGCGGGCGTGATCGCCTCGGGGCCGGCCCTGGCGCTCGGTGGGGACGTCTCACCGCTGCTGCTCACCGCCGCCAAGGTGATCTCTTTCGCCCTCCCCCGCGCCCAGATGGGCAACGGGCTTGATCCCAACGGCCTCTGCCACGACGCCGAGGCGGTGCAGGCCTACCGGGAGGATCCGCTGGTGCACGACCGCGCCACGCCCCGCTTCTCGGTGGAGATGGGCCAGGCCATGGCGTGGACCCTGGAGCATGCGGCGACCTGGGAGCCGACGCTGCCCCTGCTGCTCGTCCACGGCGGCGACGACCCCATCTGCAATCCAGAAGGGACCCGGCGCTTCTTCGAGGGTGTCGCGGCGCGCGATAAGGAGCTCTTTATCTGCAAGGGCTGCCTCCACGAGAGCTTCCGCGACGTGGGCGGCGAGGCCGTGATGGAGAAGATCACCACCTGGCTGGAAGGAAAAGTGGAAAGAACCTGAATGCGTAATGAATGAGACTACCTACGCCGTGGACGTGTCCACAGCGTCCGACGTCTCCTCAACCTGCGGCGCGCCGACCTGCGGCGCGACCCACGCGGCGATGGCCGTCGTCAGCGGGACGGCAAGCAGCAGCCCCAGGCTACCGACCAGCGTGTGGACGATCTCCTGCGCGATGCGCTCGCGGTTAATGGTCAGGAACCAGGGCTCCTGGTAGAGGAAGAAGAGAATGAGGAGCGGCAGCGCGGCGCTGGCGTAGGCCAGCACCAACGTGTTGACCATCGAGGCCAGGTGCGCGTTGCCGACCTTCATGCCGCGCCGGTAGAGCGCCCGTCGACCGAGATCGGGCGCGGCGCGCGCCAGCTCAAAAACGCTCACCGCTTGCGCCAGGACGACGTCGTCGACGACGCCCGCGGCGCCGATCAGGATCCCCGCCAGCAACAGCCCTCGCATATCCAGGGTGACACCCGTGGACTGCATGTAGAGCGTCTCCTCCGAACCAAAGCCGGTCAGGTGCGAGACCCGCGTCCAGAAAAGCGCCAACAGCGCCGTCACGACCAGACTGGCGAGCAGGCCCAGCAGCGCCGTGTGCGAGATAGCGTTCCACCCCTGGATGAGGTAGAGCGTAACGGCCATCAGCGCGGCCATACTGACCACGGCGACGAGGACGGGGTCACGGTCGGACAGCAGCTGCGGCAGCACGAAGCCGCCGATCAGCGCGATGCTCAACGCCAGGCCCAACAGCGCGCGGAGCCCCTGCCAGCGCCCGACGACGACGGTGACCACGGCAAAGACGACGGTCAGCGCGCCCAGCGGCCAGAGTCGGACGTGATCGGCCACCGCGTAGTAGGGCGTCCCATCCGGTTGGGTCGCGATCATCAGTATGGCCCGCTCACCCGGCTCGAAGTGGATGTCGCGCAGTACCGGACCCAGGCCCTGATAGGTGACCTCGACCTCTTCTCCCGCGTGCTCGCCGCCCAGGATGCGCAGCTCGAGCACCTGGCTGATCTGCACCATCTGACTCTCGTCCTCGGTGACCCGCTCGTCTTTGACCGCCAGCACCTCCGCCTGGACCGTCTCCTCCTGCGAGGCGGCCTGCGACTCGTACTGGAGCGGCGGACGCGTGAAATGCAGGATCCCCAGGGTGACCACCACAGCCAACAACAGCAGCACCGCGCTGCCCTCGAGCCAATATTGCGTCAGCCTGGTCGTTGATCGCTTGCGCTCACTCAAACTTCATCTCCCGTCTCTACGTTTTCACTGGGTCATTATACTACAGCAGCCCAAAGTGAAGTAGGCGAACGAGGCGGTTTCAAGGAGCTTTAGATACAGCAGTGGTCTCCAGGTACGTTGACCACCCGTGTCAGCCCCTCCTCCGTTTACCTTGATCCCGTCTACGCACGCTCGATGGTTGCTGCGTCCTCCGGCGGCTCCTCCAGATCCCGCCACTCGGTGTGGAAGGTCCTCTCGCGGTCGAGGCGCTCGTAGGTGTGGGCGCCGAAGTAGTCGCGCTGGGCCTGGATAAGGTTGGCAGGCAGCCGCGCGCTCCGGTAGCCGTCGAAGTAGGCAAGCGCGGCGCTGAAGGCCGGCGCCGGGAGGCCGTGACTCGCCGCCGATCCCACGATGCGCCGCAGCGCGTTCTGCCCGGCGACGATGCGGGCTCCGAGATCTTTATGCAGTAACAGATTCGGTAAATCCGGCTGTTCGGCGTAGATTGCGCGAATATCCTCCAGCACGGCTGCCCGGATAATGCAACCGCCCCGCCAGATCCGGGCGATGTCGTTGAGGTGCAGATCGTAGTCGTACTCGTCGCTACCGACACGGAGCAGGGCGAAGCCCTGGGTGTAGGCCAGCAACTGAGCCGCAGCAAGCGCGTCGTGCAACGTCGCGACGATGTGCTTCTGGTCGGCGGCGATCCGCTGGACGGGGCCGGGCAGCCGGTCGGCGGCCCGCTCGCGCTCGCTCTTGTAGGCCGAGAGCACCCGGGCCATCACGGCCTCGTCAATGATGGGCGTGGGCACACCCACGTCCATAGCGTTCTGGGACGTCCACTTGCCGGTGCCCTTCTGCTTGGCGGCGTCCTTGATCAGCTCGATGAGCGGACGTCCGGTCTCCTCGTCCACGGCAGCGAAGATGTCCGCCGTGATCTCCACGAGATAGGAGGCCAGCTCCGTCTCGTTCCAGCGGGCGAAGGTCTCGTGCAGCTCGGGAGCGGTGAGATCCAGGCCCCGGTGCAGCAGGTCGTAGCTCTCGGCTAACAGCTGCATGATAGCGTACTCGATGCCGTTGTGGACCATCTTGACGTAGTGGCCCGCGCCCCCCGGCCCCAGATAGGCGACGCACGGATCGCCGTCG
>CAZCPK010000202.1:0-7481 GCA_964500755.1 uncultured Anaerolineales bacterium | reverse complement strand
CATAATTTTCTCACACATCAAGAGAAGTGTAAACTTAAGAAACCGAGAAAATGGCTCAGTCCGCTCATAGAGAAGCAGATGTAGGGCTTCACCTAATTCCCGACAAGCGCCTTTGTCCTATACCCTCCCTAAAATGGTCCCTTGTCGGGGAGAGCAACTTGTGTTAAAATGTACTCCGTGTGTGATGACATCGGATTTTCATTTGATAAAAGAGGGCTCTACTGAAAAAGGTCAATCTAACTACAGAGCACGCGGAGGGCACAGAGATTTTAAGTTCTATTATGATTTTCTGCCATGATATCCGGAGAAATGCGAAAATAATTAAACACCATACTAAATTTTTCTCTATGCTCTCTGTGATCTCTGCGGGAAACAGGCTTTTTTCACCAGAGTCAAAGAGGCTCTTTTGGATTTTGCAGGGCAATGAGAGCGTGGCTTTGACTTCTACCACGAATTCTGCAACCGACGAAATCCTTACGCCCCAAAAGGTACATGAAGTGTCCTCTATCGTGGATGTACACCCGGCTTGTAGCTTGCTCACGGGATTTCGATGCAGGTTGATGGGCGAAAATGGACTTGAGGTCTCACAACGCCCGCGGGTGAGCACAGGGTAAACGAGCGCCGGAGGTTGATGATTTGGGCGAACGCCGTAGGGGGCGCTAAGAGGCCTTAGAGAGTCGGAGAACTGCCTCGTTTGTCCCCTATAGTTTCCTTGCCCCCTATTCCTTCTCATGTTACAATACCCGTCATTACGTTTCCCTGAGAGGGAGATACATATTTGGAGGTAATCACATGACTGATGACGCCGTATCTCATGAAGTTAAGGTAGAGAATTCAGACGTTGCGCCTGAGCCAGAACTGGGTCCGGTTGAGACAAACGCGCAGCAGACAGTGAGTCTGGCAGACCTGGAAGACAAATCAGAAGGCTCCCACCTTGGCGGGCCCTTGGACGCGGTGCTGAGTAACCTCACGGGACTTTTTCGGGAGCGGAGCTGGTTGCCCCTCGCGGTCGTGGGAATTCTGCTGGTGCTCTTTTTATTGTTGCCCCCCGTTTCACTTTTCAGCAGAATCGCCGGCAGCCGGGGCTACACTGCGTTGACTGTGGATGAGCCCTCGCTCTCGCACGATGATGGGTTGACCGTCACGCTAGGTGAGGAGCAGAAGGGAAAGCTGCGTGTCAAAGTGGCCTCCCTGCCCCGGGCCGACTTCGTAAACGGTGAAGTTGACGAAGACACCCGAGCTGCGCGTGAGGCTATTCCGTCCCATTTGACCCCGAAGAGTCCTTTCTACAGCGTCAACGTGCGAGGAGTACTGGAACAGGACGCCCGGTTGACCGTTGATATTCCCAATGAAGCCGAGCCCTGGGAGACGCTGGATCTCTACGCCTGGGATGGTGAGCGGTGGCAGTGGCTATCCAACCGTCTGAACCGGACGGCTGAGGTGTTGGAGGCGGAGCTGCGTGAGTTGCCGTCCGCGGTCATGGTGATGCAGACGGAGCAGGCGGCGACCGCTATCATCGCGCCCGCACCGGACATTCCACCCGCTGACTACCACGACGTCTTGAACGGCGTGGACTTGGTCGGGATCAAGATCGGTACCCAGGGGGGAGTGAACGGTGACGCCACACTTCTGCCCCCGGGGAGTATTTCCAGCAATCCCGCGCTGGCCCCTGTGATACGCAACTGGGTCTCCGGGCGTGTGCCCAATCGCATGTTGGTTGTCGATATGTTAGGTGATGAGGCGGCGCGCGCGGCGCACGTTCAAAATTTGGTCGAGCTGGGGTCCAGCGGTGGGTATCCCGGTATTGTGCTTGACTACCGCAACTTGAGTGTTGAAGATCGGGACGCTTACTGTGCTTTTGTGGAGGAGCTCGCGGCTGCCTTGCACGCGGAGGACATGTGGTTAGGCGTCACTATCGACACGCCGCAGAAGACGACGGAAGGTTGGGAGACCACAGGGTATGATCTCTCCACGCTGGGCGCAATCGCGGATCAGATTCGGATCTACATGCCCCACAATCCCCAGGTCTATGCGCCCGGTGGACAGGCGGAATCTCTGCTGCTCTGGGCCTCGTCTCAGGTCGACCGCTCCAAGCTCTACCCTGTCATCACGACGTTGAGCACCAACGGTGAGGAGTTCGTTACCCTGGATACCGTGCTGGGTTCCGTGGGTGAGGTACAGGTCGCCGAAGGTGCAGCAGAAAACGGTGCGGACGTCGCGCCCGGTGAGACGCTGAACTTTCAGTTGGGCAAGGGGGGCAAGGTCACCACGGATGCGGCCTCCGGCGCTACACAACTCAAGGTCGGTGAGACGACCTACTGGTTAGGCACGCCGCAGTGGCTGCGCCAGCGCTTGACTTTGGTGAACCGCTATAAGGTTGGCGGTGTCGTCCTGGACGATCTGTTGAGCGAGGGGAACTTCCCCGGTCTGCGCGAAGCGTTGACGGCATATCTGGCGGAGGAACCGGTGGGCACGTACTCGCCGCCGGACGTGGTCTGGCAGGTCACGGGACCCAATGGCGCCGCGGAGATCGAGAAGTCGACGTTGGCGCAGCCCCAGTTCTCCTGGGTCGTACCCGAGGACCCCGGCGTCTATGAGATCACCGCGCGAGTCGCCGGCTTGGCGAAGGGCGCGCTCTCCTTTGAGGTGCCGGAGCCCGAGGCTGAGGAGCCAACGGATGAAGAGGTCGCCGACGATGAGGAAGATGACGAGGAGACCACGGAGACCGCCGACGTCCAGACGAGCGAAGGTCTGGCAGCTACCTTCGTGACCGACGTCACCATCCCCGACAACAGCCAGTTAGACAAGGGCGAGGCCTTTGAGAAGACCTGGCGCTTCCGGAATTCGGGCGACAGTGACTGGCCGGAGGAGACGAAGTTGATCTTCATTCAGGGCGATCAGATGACGGACGCCACTGAGGTGGAGGTGGGCAGCGTTGAGACCGGCGCGTCGGTTGACATCACAGCCAGCCTGACCGCTCCGGAGACGGACGGTTCGTACCAGGGGCAGTGGATGCTCTCCGTGGGGGATGAGTCCATCTCCGGCGGACTGGCTTACGTCCTGATCCGCGTGGGCGACGTCGCCGAAGAGGAACCGGTGGCCGAGGAGCCGCCCGCGGCGGTGCAGCCGGCTCCGGATGACGGCGCCTTCGAGTTGGGCGCGCATATTATGCAGGGCTTCAAATACGCCGACACCATGCACTACGCTGGCATGAACTGGGCCAAGATCCAGGTCCGCTGGCAGAATGATCCCGCCGGTGACATCGCTGCGGCGCACGCCAACGGTTTCAAGATCCAGGTGAGCGCCCTGGGACCGGCCAGCATGGCGGCCGAACCCGGCTTCGAGGATCGCGTGGCCCAGTGGGTGGCGGGTATGGCTGCCGCCGGCGCCGACGCCATCGAAATCTGGAACGAGCCTAACCTGGCCCGCGAATGGGCGAGTGGACATATCAGCCCCGAAGCGTACACCCAGCTCCTCTGTAAGAGCTACGCTGCCATCAAGGCGGCGAACCCGAACACGGCCGTCATCAGTGCAGCGCCTGCCCCGACGGGATACTTCGGTGGCTGCCATCCCCATGGCTGTGACGATATCCCCTGGCTGCAGCGCATGTACAACGCCGGTGCGGCCAACTGTATGGACTACATCGGCGCGCACCATAACTCCGGCGCGACGCCGCCCGCGGCGTCCAGCGGACACCCGGCCGATGGGGGCGATGGACATCACTCCTGGTACTTCCTGCCGCAGACACAGGCATACTACAATATCTTCGGCGGTACGCGCAAACTCTTCTACACCGAGTTGGGCTACGTCTCCCCCGAAGGCTACGGTTCTATCCCCGCCGGCTTCGGCGATTGGGGTTCGGGTACCACGGTGGCGCAGCAAGCGCAGTGGTTGGCCGAGGTGGTCGATCTCAGCCGGCGTACCGGCACGGTGCAGGTGGTCATCGTATGGAACGTGGGGGCTACCTGTTACGGTACCTGTGGGGGCGTCCCCGACCCACAAGCCGGGTACAACATCATCCGCCCGGACGGCTCGTGTCCGGCGTGTGATACCTTGCATGCTCTCTTGGGATCGCGATAATAGCATCAAGTGGAGCGTCACCCGCCCGCATCTCCCTGGATGTGGGCGGGTTTTATATAGGGGTGAGAACGGAGGTGGGGGACAACGTTGACCGGTAAACTGCTTCGTATACTGGGCGTGGTGCTTATCCTGGCGCTGTTGGTGTTGGGGGTTGCGTCTGGACTTGCGTGGGTCTCCGAGCGCTCCGCCCGTGCCGTCGAAGTGCCTCCGCAGGTCACCTTCTATCTTGATGGGAGGGAGGTGCGTCGGCCGGCTGGCGATACGGCAGGGGCGGAGATCGTCCCGATCGACAGTATGCCCTTTACGTTTACCGCTCCGGGGGCTTTGACCTTCACCTACGCGGTGACGCCGGTGACCCCTCGCTATCTTATCTCGGCTACGTCGGTGGTCCACGTGCGGCTCGTCGTTTCCGCCCCGACACAGAGCGGGGCCGAGGGTGTCGATCTCTTCCGGCGGGAGGACGGCGCCTGGCGTTGGCAGCCTTCTACCGTGAATGCGACCGGTCGGCGGGAGGTCGTCCTGACGCCGCCGCTCCCCGATGCACTACTCGCCGGGCGGAGCGCGGTGCCGGCGCCGCGCGTCACTGCCGGCATGACCGGGACCTCTTCGTCGTTCCCGAACGGTGCGGTGCGCTACTGGGACGCGCCGGCGTACGTGCTGAACGCCGGCGGGGAGTTGACGTCAACGCCGCCTGTGACGCCTACCCCGGTCTCGGCGCCCTTTGACAAGCACGTCGCCCTGGTGGTCCGTAATTACCGCTCGTCGGAACGGGTCAACGTGCTGCTGGTGCGGCAGGTGCTGCAAGATCCCGTGCTGCGTGCGCAGCATCTGACGACGCTCCAAGCGCGCCTGAAGGACCCAGGTTACGCCGGCCTGGTGCTCGACTATCGAGGGCTCCCCGCCGATCTGCGGGACGCGTACACGCGCTTCGTGGAGGCGCTGGCGGACGCCGTGCATGAGGTGCCGGGGCAGTGGTTGGGTGTGATTGTGGATTTCCCGACGCAGACGGCGGATGGGACGTGGGCGACGCAGGGCTACGACTGGCGGCGCCTGGGAGCACTGGCGGATCAAGTACGGCTCGTGATGCCCCTGCACCCCACAGCCTACGCTCCCGGCGGCGACGTTGACGCTGCGCTACGTTGGGGGGTGACGCAGGTGCCCCGGAGCAAACTGGCGCCGATTTTCGTCACCCGCAGCACCGACGGGATGCGCGCGCGCCCAGCCTCGGCGCTCCTCGCGCGTTGGTCCACGCTGCAGGCCGGATGGGGCGTCACCCAGGTCGTGGCGGGACAGGGGGTGACCTTGGCGCCGGCCGACGTAGCGCCGCTCACGACGGGTGCGCCCGACGCGACGTGTTTCGCTCACGGCGCTTCGCGCTACTGCTGGGGGACGTCAGCTTGGCTGCAGGCCCGGTACGCCCTGGCGGAGCGCTACGGGCTCGGCGGCGTCATCTTGCCTGACCTTGGAGAGGAGGGCCGGCTGCCGGGCGTGACCTGGCCTCCCGCCGCGACGTCGATCCCGGTCCGCTGGCGGGTGACCGATCCCACCGGCCTGGTCGTTGAGGAAGAGGCTTCTCTGGACCGGCCCTGGCTGCACTGGCAGGCCGGCGCCATGCCGGGTATCTATGAGGTGACGTTGGAGATCGCGCAGACGCCGGTCGCCACGACGACGCTGGACGTGGTCCCCCGGATGACAGCGCCGCCGGCCGTGCTCTCTGCGCGGAGCGTGGCCCTGTCGTTGTCCGATCCGTTTTATGTGGAGCCCGGCGCTACGTTTACCAAGACGTGGCAGTTTACCAACGTCGGTGCAGCTGCCTGGCCTACCGACACGCTGTTGCGCCAGCTCGACGATGGCGGACTGACGGCGCCTCTCTCTGTGACGGTCGGCAGTGTCCCACCGGGGAAGCACGTCGACCTTTCGTTGCCCATGCGCGCGCCGCGCCGCGCTCAGTACGTGGTGGGACGCTGGGCCCTGTTCAGCGGTGAGGCTCGCATTCCCGGCGGTGACGTTCTCCTGGTGGCGCAGGTGGGCGATCCAGACGCGGAGGTGGAGCCTGTCTTGCAGGGTCCCTTTGAGCTGGGGGGACACGTCCTGCAAGAGCTCCGGTACGCGGAGCAGATGCGGTATGCCGGCATGCGGTGGGTCAAGATCCAGGCGCGCTATGGCGAGGATTCCGTGGAGGGCTTCATTGAGCGGGCCCACGCGCAGGGATTCAAGGTCTTGATCGGTGCTATGGGCTCTCCGAAGCTGGTGACCCGTCCCGAATTTGAGAATCACGTGGCGAACTGGTTGGCGGGGCTGGCGGCCGCCGGCGCGGATGCCATCGAGATCTGGAATGAGCCAAACATCCCCCGCGAGTGGCAGATAGGTTATATTCATCCGGCGGCGTATACCCGGTTGTTGTGCACCGGCTACCGGGCCATCAAGGCGGCCAATCCCAAGACGTTGGTGATCAGCGCGGCGCCGGCGCCCACCGGCTACTTTGCCGGCTGTACAAGTCGAGGGTGTGATGACCTGCCCTGGCTGGAAGGGCTCTATGAGAGCGGGGCGGGCGCCTGTCTGGATTACGTAGGCGCGCACCACAACTCCGGCGCGACGTCGCCCTCGGCAATCTCCGGGCATCCGGCCGATCCTGGCGGTACGCATCATTCCTGGTACTTTCTGCCGCAGACCCGTCACTACTTCGATATCTTCGAGGGCACCCGCCAGATTTTCTATACCGAGCTGGGCTATCTTTCCGCCGAAGGGTTCAGCTGGGTACCCGAGGCCTTTTCCTGGGCGCGAAATACCCCTTTGGAGAGTCAGGCGCACTGGTTGGCCGAGGCCGCGACGCTGGCCCAGACCTCGAAGATGGTGCGCGCCATGATTATCTGGAACGTCGACGCGACCTGTTACGGCGACTGCGGCGGGGGAGAGGATCCCCAGGCCGGCTACGCTATCATCCGCGGAGGGGCTGTCTGTCCGGCCTGCGAGAGTCTCCACGCCGTGATGGCTCAGCCGTGAGGACGTTCGGGCCGGCTGTGAAGTGGCCCGGCAGAGGCTAGGTCGGGTGTCGAAGGTCCGTTGCGCTCGCGGAGGAGAGCGTCCTGGGGATTTCGAAGCGAGTGGTCAGCGAAGGCGCCCTCAAGTGCTGTAGAATATGCTTAGCTGCGCACGGGCCAACGCAGTCGGAGTTGATGCTCACAGCCGACACCTGGAATTACGGTATAAGGTGCAACGCACCTAACTAAACCCTACTATCGTAATTTAAGGCCGACACCACCGGGGCCTCGCTCTGCTCTCTGCTCCCCGGAATCGCTTTGGTTGCCTGCTGGGGATTGCGAAGCGAGTGGGCAGCGAAGACCCGCGCCAATGTCGCAGAACGTGCTTAACCGCGCACAAAGCAAACGCAGCCGGGTTGA
>CAZCPK010000201.1:0-7526 GCA_964500755.1 uncultured Anaerolineales bacterium | reverse complement strand
CAGCCCGCTCATAGAGAAACAGATGTAGGGCTTCACCTAATTCCCGACAAGAGCCGACAAGTTTTGGGGAAATGTAGGCACGATTTCTAAATCGCGTCCCCTGAAGCGCGAAATGGACTTCTCGGCTATCTAGCGCCGGTTTGCAAGACTATCGTATACCCAACCTGATGTACCCATAAACTTAGTCTCGATTAGCGAATCCGGCATTCTCTTACCGCAGAGAGCGCTGAGTACCTAGAGAAAAGCCTGTTTTATTATCTCTACGCTTTCCGCGGGCGCCGCGGTGAGCTGTGGGCAATCACCAGAGCGAATTTCATAGGTGGGGAATTTTTCCGCATACACAGGAGTTGTGTTCGCGTCATTTCGAAGTATAAATGAGGTTAGTATCACCACGAGATTTCGCTGGATAAAGGACATGCGTCCGGCAATTGAGTCGAATAGGAGACAGATCAACACGGAATAACGAAAAAGAGAATCTGTGAGATCTGTGTTCATCAGTGTCCCAAGCAGGGAGTCTCATTGTAAAGTTAGTAGCGTGCTCCGCTTCTCCACGTACACGTCGGACCCGACCAGGTGGCAAGCGACACACGATCTACAATAGAATGGGAACTCAAGGAGAAAGGTGATGACGACTGACTCTGACATCCTCTCGTACCTAAACACCCTACCCTCCCCCCAACGAGAGATTGTGACGACCATCCGCAACCTGATTCTGCAAGTGGACGAGGACGTCGAAGAGGCGCTCCAGTGGGGGCGGTTAACGTTCACCCGCTTTGGCAAAATCTGCTCTGTTAAGTTGACCGACACGCACGTTGTGCTGGTCTTCTCTGACGATATCACGCTAACACATCCCTGGACGCCGTTGAAAAAGGTAGGCGCCCAGGTGCGCAGCATCCGCCTAAAGCGGCTTGAGGATCTTAAGCCCGAGGCGTTGACGGACCTCATCCGCCAGGCCATTGAGATCAATCGCAAACGGGTCGAGTTAACCAGGCAAGCGACCCTCTCTCTTAGATCACTGTTGCCCAAGGGACGCCCGATCTGGTTTGTCAATATCATCAAACACTACTTCCCTCAGCGGTTCAGCATTGCCCGGATTACGCACTGGCCCATCATCAAACACATGGTGGACGCCCTGCTTTTCCGGGGAGACGAGACGATCTACCTTCCCAAGAATACCGTGATCCAGGTCAACGAGCCCATCGCCCAGCCCGAGGAGATGGTCCTACCCACCGAGGCGGTAGAGCACTTCGTGGAACGAGCCAGCCATCTCTGGGTCATGGACGCCTGCTTCTGCCGGGACGCCAACGACTGTGAGGACTATCCGCACGAGCTAGGATGCATCTTTCTGGGCGAGGCGGTGCTGGAGATGAACCCCAAGTTAGGTCATCTGGCGACCAAGGAGGAGGTGCTCGAACACCTGCGCCGCAGCCGGGAGGCGGGGCTCGTTCACATGATCGGGAAGAACCGCATCGACCACTTCTGGACGGGCGCGGGGCCCCGTGATAAACTCTTCACCATCTGCAACTGCTGTCCCTGCTGCTGTCTCTGGCGCGTCGTGCCCTACCTGGGGCCGGATAGCAGCGCCAACGTCCACAAGATGCCGGGGGTCAAGGTACGCGTGACTGCGGCGTGCGTAGGCTGCGGCACGTGCGCCGAGGACGTCTGCTTCATCGACGCCATCCACCTGGAGGACGGGCGCGCGACGATCTCGGAGCGCTGTGTGGGTTGTGGGCGCTGCGTGGAAGTCTGTCCCACCCACGCCATCGAACTCACCATCGAGGATCCCCGCTACGTCGACGCGACCATCGCGCGTCTCGAGGAGCTGGTCGACGTGACGTGAGGAACGTCAGGGCGTGATCCGTCGGTGAGGGAGAGCGTAGCCGTCACGGGCGGCGCACAGAAAATCTGACGCGCGACTACGGAACGTACTCCCACCCGCTCCGCTCAGGTTCCAGGTGCCAGGTACCATCCTGTATTAAAGCTTTGATAAAAGTATGGACGTACTTCCAGTGTGAGGTGCGCTGGACAGCTGTTTGGCCTCCCGCCTCCGGTGTCGTACCCCACCCCAGCCGCTCGCGGACGTTGGGCTGCTCCCGCCAGACCAGACCGAAGCCCCGCTCCGGCTGATAGTAGCCTGGCGGCGGCACGATGTCGTCGTCCTTAACGGGATCGCCCTCCTCCCATTCGTCGGTGAAGGCCTGCCAGGCAGGGATACCCTCGTCGTAGAGAACGTAAATACGATCCTCGGATTGCACCCAGAGCATAACGCCGTGCTCGAAGTGCTGCTCCGCGCCGCTGGAATAGACGGCGGGTCCCGAAGGGCAGATGTCGGGCGCCGGCTCGAAGAACCACGTGTCGGGACAGGTCAGAGGAATTTCAAAGGTCGCGTCATCGTGTCCTGCATCATCATAAACGTAGAGGTAGAAGCGGTCCGAGTTGCGCCGCGACTCTGATATGGTGTAGAGAAGGAAACCGCTGGGTTCTACCGACCAGAATTCACCGAACTGTCCACTGGGGAGCAGATGGTAAAGCGTACCGCCGGTAGCCCCCGCCGACTCCCATTCCAACCGGATGGTCTCACCCGGATCGGCGATCTCAACGTCGGCACGGAAGGAGAGGATCACCGGTTTGGGCGCGTAGGAGCGCAGGACCAGCGGGAGGTGCACGGCGTAGGGCGGGTCGACGAGGACGGTGCGCGTGCCTGTGACGGCGCCGCCGTCGTTGGCGGCGGTGACGGTGATGTGCTTGGTGCCACTCACCCCCCAGGTGAAGGCGAGGGTGTCGGTATACGCTG
Source organism: uncultured Anaerolineales bacterium (assembly GCA_964500755.1). GTDB lineage: Bacteria > Chloroflexota > Anaerolineae > B4-G1 > SLSP01 > G713. The sequence continues at coordinate 4,732 of CAZCPK010000201.1, read as the reverse complement.
CCACCGTGCGCGTGACGGGCGCGTGATCGGTGGCCCGCCACGTGTAGGTGAGCGGAAGCGTGGCGTCGCCCGGCTCGACGAGGGCGGTGTAGGTATAGATGGTATCGCGGGTGCCGACGCCCGGCCCCTCCACGGTCAGCGCGGTGGGAGGCAGCGCGGGCAGAGCATCCGAGATAGCGACCACGCGCCGGTTGTCCGTATCGGCGACGAGAATGCGCCCGTAGAGATCCACTGCCACGCCGTGCGGTCTGTTGAACGTGCCGCCGTAGGACGCGTCCGGAGCGGTGTAGGTCGCGTAATCAGCGCCGCCCACCGCTAGCACCTTGACGGCGTCGTTGCCCTGATCCGCCACGATGAGATGGTCGCTGCCGTAGCTGGCTACATCAGAGGGCGCGTCGAAATCCGCCGTAAGCTGCCGGACGGGGGTGAAGGTGGTACCGTCGAAGGTGAGCACCTGGAGGCGGTGGTTGCCGCTATCGACCACGACGATCTCGCCGGAGGGCAGCGTGGTAAGGCCCTGCGGATTGTTGAACTGACCAAGCGCCGTACCCGGTGAGCCGTAGGCGGTGACGAATTCGCCACCCATGCCAAAGGCCTGAAGACGGTGGTTGCCGCTGTCCGCAACGAGATAGTAGATGGGGGGCGGGTGGGCGGGACTCATGGCGGGTCCGATCCACGTGGTGACGCCCGCCGGGGTCTGGAACTCGCCGTCGCCGCTGCCCCGCTGTCCAAACTCGAAGAGGAGGTTGGCGTCCGGGTGAAGGACGCGCACGGAGTGGCGCGTCGAGTACCAGTCGCCGGGGTGTGAGACGAGCAGCCGGCCCATCGGATCCCGCGTCAGGTATTGCGAGTGCTCCAGGTGCAGGTCGAAGCTGCCCAGCGTGTCGACGTACTCATCTTCGGCGGTCTGGAGCAGCAGCGCGTAGCCGTTCTGGGGATCAAGGACGAGGCGCTGTCCGTCGTCGCGTACGACGAGGTCGGCGGGGTGGCGCAGGCGCAGCGCCCAGAAGAGGTCGCCGAAGCCGCTCTCTCGCCCGCTGCCGTCCACGGCGGTGACGGCGTAGCCCGCTGCACGCCAATTATAGGCGTAGGGCAGGATGACGTTGAGCGCCGCAGTGCCGGTGACGACGCGCCGCCAGGCGTAGGTGGGGCCGGTGGTGCGGTAGACGTGATAGGCGTTCGTGGTGGCGGAGGGCGAGGGCGCCCACGAGAGCGCGACTTGACCGTAGGCCTGTGTTCCCGTGACAGGAACGGGCGGGGCGGGCGCCGTCGGAGGCGGGACGTTCGTCGCCAGGGTGAGCCTGTCCTCCCCCCGCCAGTCCAGCAGATTGAAGGTGGTGATATCGAGCCACTGATACTCCTGATGATCGTCGGTGGTGATCTCCACCAGGAACTCGTCGTATTTCCCCACGACGTTGATGACGCCGAAGGGGTTGTCCTCCAGCGTGTGGCCCGTGCGGGTGGAGACGGGGTCGCCGACGTCGCGGTTGGGCAGCACCGCTCTGCCTAAAGCATCGGTGGTGACGGTGATCTCCGGGACGTTGTCGATGCTGCCGTGCCGGCTACCCAGCACGTTGGGATAGGGAGCGGGCTGGAAGAAGCGGACGGTGACGTCGGATGCGGGAGTAGCGTTGCTGTTGAGGAGGTAAAGCGTGACGGTCGGCGGTACGTCGTAGAGATATTCGCCGTAGTAGCCCCGGCGGTAGCCCTGATGGGCGTTGAGCGCCAACGCGGTGTGCTCCGAGTAGCTGGGCGGGTCGATGCCCGCGTTGCCCATCAGCCCGGGCAGCTCGGGCCAATACTCCAGCTGGACGGGGTTGCCGTTGCGATCGAGCACCTGAGGGATCTCCAGGGCGACGTTGAGGTTGTAGGTGTCGATGATGCCCAGCTGGTGGGTGAGCTCGTGGATCAGGGCGCCGCTGACGTCGGTGGCGGCGTGGTAGTAGGCGTTGCCGTAGCGGTCGTCCGCGCGCATGTGGAAGCTGCCGTCCACGTGCACGTCCGCGGCGGGCGACTCGGTGATGAGGATTTGATCCAGCCGCACGCGCTCCTCGATGCCCTGCGGCGCCGCAGGATAGGTGGAGCGCTCGAAGGCGGCGTTCATCGCCGCGATCTGCTTCTGGAGCCAGTCCTCGGCGGAGAAAGGCCATTGTGGATCCACGGGTATCTCTAAAGCATCGTAGAGGTCCGGCGTGAGGGTCAGCCGGAGGCTCAGGGCGTCGGTACGATCCTCGAGGCGATTGTTGGTCTCGTAGGTCTCATCGATAAGGTCGTCGGGATCGACCTCGAAGGCGACGGTGTGCTCGCCCTCGAGGCGCTCGTCGACGACAGTATGCTGCCACGTCCAGGCGTAGGTGGCGGTGATCTCCGCGCCGGGGTCGAGGCTCGGCAGCGTCCCGGTGGCGACCACTGCGCCGTCGATGGACCAGGCGACGTCGAAGGCGCCGCTGGCGACGGGGCCCTTGTTCATCACGTGAGCGGTAAAGGTGACCACCTCGCCATACGCAGGCCAACGCTGATCGTCCTCAGTGCCGAGCGCCAGGTAGGGCTTCTGGTCGGACGTGTACCGAACGTCATAGCGGTGATGAAGGGGGACACGGCTGATATAGGTGACGTCGAGATCGATGCCCTCCGGTTTTGTGAGATCACCCTGGGGAAGGTTGGGTTCTTCCGCGACGACGATCAGGGCCAACGCCAACGTTACAGTCGAGAGCAGACCGATCAAAAGCATTTTCTGTAGCGTATTCATCTCTCTTCCTCCTGGAGGAGATTACTTAGGGTTCGTTAACCAACAACTTCCCACCTGGGGGGCTGATCCAATGCGTGAGACACAAGAAAGCGTTTCAGGCTCATTGGCTTCAAGTGCAAAACACTTCTACATCTGTTGCCCAGAAATCGCACGGGAAATTATACGTTTACGACCTTTAGACTACGCGGGGCTGGGCGCTCGCGTGTTGGTGATTGCGGGGTAAGGTTGGTCTTTTTCCGGTCTACTGTCACAATAGGGAAGATTCGATGCACATGTCAGTGTCACTCCAAGAAGGGGGAAAATGACGTTTCACAGCCCACGTAACAGGTAACGCGTCCAATTTCATTATACAGAACTTTGAGGGTGATGACAATGCCGCGTTTCCTGGTGATTCCCGACGAGTGGGAGCGTCTTCTGCCTTTTTGAGCAAAGTTACATCGAAAGGGCGGAACAAAGAGAAAAAGCGAGACCCTGAGATAAAAGATCCCTTCGACCGCCTTCGGAACCGCTTGCTCCGTGCCGCCTTCTTCTTTTACCAGACAACACTGTCCTGAACGCTCAAGAGCTCTTTAACTGGTTGGCGGGGGGCCAGCGTCATGTTCCTCTTTTAAAACACAAGCGCCCGGCACAAAGGCCGGGCCCGCTGTGGGATCGATACGTAACGCCGAGATATCACCCCTAAGGAAAAAGTGGGCGAGCAGAGACTCGAACTCTGGACCTCACGGATGTGAACCGTGCGCTCTAGCCGACTGAGCTACTCACCCAACTGTTCCTGATTATAACATTCACTCACGAAAAGACAAGGCGAAAATTGCTCAATATGCGTTCACTCAAACCGCGCGTCGGCGGGCATACCCGGTTTGAGCAGCTGCCCGGGATTGGATAGCCGGATCTCCACGGCGTAAAAAGTGTTCCGCCGTTCCTCGACGGTGGCGATATTGCGCGGCGTGTACTCCGGCTCCGCACCAATGTGCGCCACCTCGCCTCTAAACGTCCGGTCGGGAAAGCTGTCCACGGTCACGGTGATGGGCTGCCCCCGGCGCACGTGCCCAATGCGCGGCTCCGGTACGTAGACCTTCAGACGGACCTCGTCCAACGCGCCCAGCGTGAGAATGGGCGCAGCGGGAGCGGCGAGCTCCCCCACGCGCAGCACCTGTTCCAGGACCACACCCTCCAGCGGGCTGGTAAGGGTGCATTTGGCGATCTTGACCTCCAGCTTTCGGGCGTCGGCCTCCGCTTGCTGGATCTTCGCATCGGCAACGGCCAGCTCCTCGGCGGTCGGACCGGCCCGTACGTCCGCAAGCTTTGCCCGGGCCACCTCGACACCGGCTGCCGCGACGTCATAGTGCCCCTTGTCCATGTTAGCCTGGGCGATATAGGGCAAGGGCCACCGGCGTATGTCCTGCAACCCCGTCAACAGCACCTGGGCAGCCTCCAGATCGGCCTGGGCCTCGGCATACGCCGCCTGAGCCCGACGCAACTCCCATTCGCTGGCTTTCTGCCGATCAAAGCGGTACTGCACGTTGCGCAATTCCGCGTCCTGGAATTGCACCTGCTGCTCGGCTAACGCGACCTGCGTCTGCGCCTCGTGGAGGCGCTGATTCAACGCCTGAGGATCACGCAGCTGCGCCTGAGCGTTCTCCCACGTGTCCCTGGCAGCCTCCCGCTCCGCTTTCGCCAGTTCCAGAGCCGCCCGCGCCGCTTCGATCTCCGCCGGTCGAGCGCCGGCTGCCAACGCCGCCCGCTCGGCCTTGGCGACGTCGACGGCCGCCCGCGCCGGCCCCAGCTGCAACCGCCACGCTGTATCCTCCAACGTCACCAGCTTCTGCCCCGCGACCACGCCGGTGCCCGCCTCGACGTGAAGATCCTGGATACGTCCGCCCAACTCACTGGCGACGTGGACCTGCGTGGCGCGGATCGTCCCCGAAGCGGTCAACGGCGCTTCCGGGACGCCCTCGGTCGCTCCACCGCAGCCGGTGACGA
>CAZCPK010000200.1:0-7527 GCA_964500755.1 uncultured Anaerolineales bacterium | reverse complement strand
AGCCAGTTATACCACATTTTTCAACTGGTGAGAGACTTTTGCCGAAGTGTACTAGACCCTTTGACAAACATCCGCAACCCCAACAGGAGCATATAAGAGAACGTGATAAAGCAAACACGCCGGAACCTCTAGGGGAAAAGCAAGAGGGTTACGAACGACTGCGTTGTCGCAGGGCCTCGTAGAGCGCGATAGATCCCGCCACAGAGGCGTTGAGCGAGTTGATCTTCCCCCGCATGGGAAGCGCCATTAGCCAGTCACAACGCTCTCGGACGAGCCGTCGCATCCCCTTCCCCTCACTGCCCACCACAATGCCGAGGGGACCGGTGAGATCCGCCTCTGTGTAGAGCTTGGCCCCGTAGGTATCCTCCAGACCAGCGATCCAGACGCCGGCCTCCTTGACCGTCTCCATGGTGCGTGAGAGGTTAGTGACCTGGGCCACCAACAGATGCTCGACGGCGCCGGACGACGCGTTGACCGCCCCGGCCGTGACGCCGGCGCCACGACGCTCCTGTACGACGACGCCATGGGCACCGACAGCCTCCGTGCTCCGCAGAAGCGACCCCAGATTGCGGATGTCCTGAACCAGGTCCAGCAACAGGAGAAAAGGCGGCTCCTCGCGTTCCTCGGCGAGCTCCAAGATAGCATAGACGTCGCTATACGGATATGCTGAGGTCTCCAGTGCGACGCCCTGATGATTATCGTGACCGACCAACGCCGACATCTCGTGGTGTGCCAGACGGTCGATCGGAATATCACGGGCTTCCGCCAGCTCCATGATCTCCTCAACGACAGAGGTCAACAGAGCATCTTCCATGACAGACAAGCGGTAAGGGGTACGGCGTTGTGCCCGCAAGCTCTCTCGCACGGCCTGGCGTCCATACAGTGTCTCTCGCAAGCTGCACCTCCAGTCTATATAACTCCGTCTCGTTATTCCCCTTAAGGAGTTCTCAAATAGCGAGCCACGTCAACGATGACGAAAATAGAAATCAACGGATCAAGCGGATTTAACGGATTCACTGCTCCGCTTCATCCATTCAATCCGTTGACAATTTGACGTCCTGATCAAGAAACGACGGATTACTTTCCAAGAAATCTTGGAAAAATGGTCTCTTGGACTTTGCCGGATAAGGGAATGAGTAGCCCCAAAACTAGTGCAGCAGGCTACGCTAATGAGACCCACCAGATCTTTTCTGCATTGTGGCAGGAAGCGCGTGGCAAACGTTGCCTTTGCATCCGGCGAAACCCCAAAGAGCCCAGAACATTAGTGCTCAATCTGCCAGGTACTGCCTTCCGAGCTATCGTTAATGACGATCCCTACCTCGGCCAGCCGACTGCGAATGTAATCGGCGCGAGACCAGTTCTCTTCCTCGCGATATTCCTGGCGCAGGTCGAGAACGAGATCCATAAGCGTATCCACCAGATCCCCCCTGCTGGCTTCGGGCGCCAAATCCTCAGGTAAAACGCCCATGACGCCTCCCGCCAGATCATTGAAGACTTTATCCATAGCGGAGAGCGTGCCGACGCTGGCGCCCTCGTTGTCGTGGAGGTGGCGATTAACCTCCTTCACGAATTCGAAGAGCACAGCCAACGCCTTGGGCGTATTGAAGTCGTCGTCCATAGCCGCTTCAAAATCCTGCCGGTAATCTTCCAGCGCCGATACGTCGGAGAGAATGGCGGTCCCGGCGGGGGGGGCCTCTTCGATACGGCGGCGCAGTTCACGGACCGTATTATGCAGCCGGTCGATACCCCGCTGGGCGGCCTTCAAGGCATCCCGGCTGAAGTCGACAGGACCGCGGTAGTGACTGCTGAGAATAAAGTACCGAATTGCTTCCGGCGTGTAGATCTCCAGCGCGTCCTTGATGGTGAGAAAGTTACCCAAACTCTTGCTCATCTTGACGCCGTTGACGGTCAACGAACCAACCAGCAGCCAATATTGGGCAAAGCCCTTACCGTGATAAGCCTCGGCCTGGGCTATCTCACATTCGTTGTGCGGGAAGATATTGTCGAGCCCTCCGCCGTGAATGTCAAAAGGCTGTCCCAAGTACTTGGAGGACATGACCGAGCACTCGATGTGCCAACCGGGGTAGCCTTCTCCCCATGGACTGGGCCACCGCATGATATGCTCCGGCTCGGCGCGCTTCCAGAGAGCAAAGTCAGCCGGATGGCGCTTCTCCTGCCGGACGGCGACGCGCGCTCCGGCCTGCATCTCCTCCAGGTCACGGTTTGCCAGGCGCTCTCCATACGCATCAAAGGCCTCTACCGAGAAATAGACATTTCCCTCGACCTCATAAGCGTATCCCTTGTCCACAAGTCCCTGCGTCCATTCGATAATCTCCGGGACGTGACAGGCGGCGCGCGGTGAGATATTAGGGCGTTGGACGTGCAGAGCGTCCATATCCTCGAAGAAGCTCTTCATATAGCGGTCGACAAGCTCCATGGGTTCCATCTTGTGACGACGGGCCCCCCGGGTGATGCGATCCTCTCCACTGTCCAGAAGGTGACCGACATCGGTGATGTTTCGTACGTGGCGCACGTCGTAATCCAGATACTGCAGGTACCGGACAATGGTGTCCATACTCACGTACGTTTTCGCATGTCCAATGTGAGAATGGTCGTAGACCGTAGGGCCACAGACGTACATCCCCACCTGCCCCGGGTTCACCGGCTCAAAGGGTTCCAGCTCCCGGGTAAGATAATTGTAGACTCTTAAGGCCATTACGTCCTCCTGCCGCTGCTAGACTTCGGGGCGAGCAAAAATCATGCGCCCGGCTGCCGTTTGCAATACCTTGCTCACCACGACGTCGATGGTTTGACTGATGTACTCACGCCCCTCTTCGATAACGACCATCGTGCCATCGTCAAGATAGCCCACGCCCTGATTGATCTCCTTACCCTCCTGCAAGACGTGAATCGAAAAGGTCTCACCGGGTAAGAGCACGGTCTTAACGGCGTTGGCCAACTCGTTGACGTTGAGCACCTGCACACCCTGTAGCTCGGCGACGCGATTGAGGTTGTAGTCGTTGGTGAGCACGTGTCCCTCCAGCCGTTTGGCGATGGTGATCAACTTATCGTCAACCTCCTTGACTTCCTCCGGATCCTCGTCAGTGATGCGCACGGGCACCGGAGACTCTTCCTGCAAATGACGGAGAATCTCCAACCCTCGCCTACCGCGATTGCGGCGTAAAGTATCGGCGGAGTCAGCGATGTGCTGCAGCTCGTTGAGGACAAAGAGAGGCACTACGAGTTCGCCCTGGATAAAACCGGTGCGACAGATATCCGCAATTCGACCATCGATGATCACGCTAGTATCCAGCAAGATGGGACAGCCCGGCGTTTGTTCAACGCTCTCTTCCTCTCTGGCGGAGAAGAAACGTTCCCGGACCACCTGGAAGAGATCCGTGCGGATGGTCGTGACCATAACACCCAGATAGCCAAACAACGCCGCGGCGACGAAGGGCAAAACCTCGCCAAGAGGGCGTGGCAGCTGCGACAGTGGATAGGCCGTCAATGCCCCAAAAGCCAATCCCACAAATAGCCCTACGATGGCGGAAAACAACGCTTGCGGCGGCGCTTGCTGAATGGTTCGACGCAGCTTGAAGAAAGGTCGCGTGCTGATCCAAGGAGCGACCAGGAACCCCAGCGCCCCCATCAGCACAGCCGTACCAATACGAACCCAAAGCGTTACTGTGATGGCAAGTTCAGGGAGGAGAGCGGTGATGTCTTGACTGAAAGCTAACCCGCTTAATGCAAAGATAATCATTCCAACGACACGTGCAATTAGATCAGCGTTCATAATGATAAATCCTCCATAAAAATAAAGTAAAGGCGACCGTGCTGCGGGCCCCCTTTAAGGGATAATAACGCGAAAAGAATAAGTCCAAGCGAACGAATTTATCTTATCACGAAATAAGGCAAAGTCAAAGAATTACCTTATAAGAAAACTGCATAACAAAATTTCTCGACTGTTTGAGCCGTAGTCGACCGAGAGCACAAGACAAATTCCGCCAACGTCGCCGGTAAAAGGTAATCGTCTAGGGTTGTGAGTAAACGACAGGCGCAACGCACTTTCGAACTCGACTCCAGGCTATCCACAGGCTGCCTGCGACGTTTATGCGGATGCGGTAACCTTTGCATCCCTAAGGGCTCGTAAAAATATAACTTCCCGCGCGATTACAGGACGATATGGGACAAAGTCGTTTTGCGATTGAAATAGGCGAGCCTGAAACGCTTTCCCGGGTTGCACGTATTTAATCAGCTCACACAGTCGGGAAGTAATTGGTTAACGAACCCTAAGTACATTGCACCTCAGAGTGCTAAACGGATACGGTACAAGTACGGGGCGTAGAGTAGAGGAATGGCTAACCGGGAGGCCAGTGCAGAGCACGCCCTCCCAGCAGATGTAGATGCAGATGCTCGACGGACTGTCCGCCGTCTCTTCCCACGTTCAAAATCAGCCGGTAACCCGACTCCGCCACGTCGAGATCCTCGGCCAACCGACGGGCTCGCAACAGGAGCTGCCCCAATAATTCACCGTCGTCTGCGGTAGCAGCGTTGAGGTTTTCGATGTGGCGGTTGGGAATGAGCAGCACGTGGACCGGCGCCTGGGGATTGGCGTCGTGAAAGGCGGTACACTCATCATCCTGGTAGAGAATGCGTGCTTCAGCTTCACCCCGACTTATGCGACAAAAGGGACAACGTTTAGCCATGACAGCTCCTTGGTGTAGAAAGTCAGGAGCCCGAGCCGAAAGAACAGGGGCCGGGCTCCTCCTATCTACATGGTGTTAGAGGTTCTTGGTCAAATTGTCCAGGAACTCGTGATTGGTGCGCGTGCGGCGCAACTGCTTCAGGAGCGCCTCGGACGCAGCCGTAATGTCGTAACCAGCGCCACTGGGCTTGGGCGCCATCATCTGCGAGACCATCCGACGCAGTAGCCAGACCTTGCGCAGCGTCTCCTGATCGAGGAGCAATTCCTCGCGGCGCGTGCCGGAGCGCACGATGTCGAAGGCAGGGAAGATGCGGCGTTCCTGCAACCGGCGGTTGAGATGCAACTCCATGTTACCGGTACCCTTGAACTCCTCGTAGATCATGTCGTCCATCCGGCTACCGGTATCAATGAGGCAGGTCGCCAGTACGGTAAAACTCCCGCCTTCCTCAATATTGCGCGCCGCGCCGAAAAACCGCTTGGGCGGGTAGAGCGCCGCCGGGTCAAGACCTCCGGAGAGCGTCCGCCCACTGGGTTGGACCACCAAGTTATAGGCCCGGGTGAGGCGCGTGATGCTATCGAGCAAAATGACGACGTCCCGTCCAATTTCAACCAATCGCTTGGCCCGTTCCAACGCCATCTCCGCAACATGGGTCTGGTGTTTCTCGGACTCATCGAAGGTGGAGCTGATGACCTCGGCATCCACGGAGCGGTCCATATCGGTGACCTCCTCCGGGCGCTCGCCAATCAACACCACCATCAGATGGATCTCAGGATGGTTGGCCGAAATGCCATTGGCGATGCGCTTGAGGACCGTGGTCTTACCTGCCTTGGGCGGCGAAACGATTAGACCTCGCTGTCCCTTACCAATCGGTGAGATCAACTCCAATAAACGTTGCGTGTAGTGCCGGGGATTGGTCACAAGGTGAAAGGGCTCTTCGGGGAAGATGGGCGTCAGCCGTTTAAAACGCGGGCGCTGTTTGGCCAACTCAGGATCCATGCCGTTGACCGCCTCCACTCGCAGAAGACTGTTATATTTCTCGGTGTCCTTGGGCGGTCGGACCTGGCCCACGACCATATCGCCGGTACGCATACCAAAGCGTCGGATCTGGCTCTGGGAGACGTAGGCGTCGTTGGGGCCCGGGGAGTAGCGAGCAGAGCGCAAGAACCCAATACCCTCGGACATAATCTCCAGCACCCCTCCGCCGAAAGAAAAGCCCTTGCGCTCCGTCTTCTCTTTGAGAAGCAATAGGATCAGGTCTTCTTTCTTCAGACGACTGTAGCCGGAGACGTCTTCCTCACGGGCCAAATCGCGGAGTTCCTGAAGACGCATCTCCTCCAGATCATGCATCTCAAGGCCGGCGAGTTTGCCTACCCCGTTCCATTCTTCTTCCGGCGTCTCTTCACCGGCCTGCGCCTCTTCAGCTTCCGCTTTGACGCTCTTCTCGATCTCTTGTTTTGTCTGTTCAGCGTTCACAGATTTTATCTCCTTAAAGTGATGCTTCAGGGGCCTAACTTTTACCGGTAAGAGCGTTTGTGTCTGGCATAGGGCCCCTACGATACCCGACACACATCCACTCTTACGTTACGTACGACAACAAGGTCAGCTGCATAACAGATATGCGACCAACCGAAAAATCACAGAATAAATGCTAAGATAATGACTCAGTTCCAGCTAGCGGGTCTTAGGGACTCCGGGGTCGCAGCAAGATGGTAATCATGGACTACACAGATTGACAAAGAATAAAAATTTGATGGAATCCTTGGTAAAAATATAAGCCGCTTCTCGAATACCCGGCAAGCACTAAAAACCCACCTAACTAATCAAGATGACAAAAACCCACGTCAGAAACCCGGCCCAGATAGGTGAATCCAACCGATCTAGAAACCCACCGTGTCCAGGGATCAGCTGGCCCGTGTCCTTTGTATTGACCTCTCGTTTGATAAGAGAGATGAAGAAATCTCCCAAAGGCACCAGAACGGCAAGTGATAGTCCCAGACCGCCTCCTGTAACCGGGGTCAGAGCAAGCGACTTTCCCGCTATCAACGACCACAAGTAAGCCAGCAGCACCCCGGTCGCCACGCCGAATGCGATCTCGGCCGCATATCCTTCCCAACTTTTGTTTGGACTGATCGTGGGCGTCATCTTATGACGTCCCCAACGGCGCCCGATCAGATAGGCTGCGCTATCCCCTAACCACACGATGAAGAGTGCGGTCAGCAGCCACCAAAGTCCATCAGGCAGCATGCGGAGACGCACTAGATAACTGCCCCCCACCCCCAGGTAAATGCCACCCGCCAGCGTCAAGGCCCAATTCTCCACGGGCGTTCTAACTTCCCCCCGTGTCCGAAAGACTTCCCAGGCTGCCATAGACAACGTCAGGGCGGGTAACCCGCTACTCAATAAGGAGCTAGTTGCCCAGAAAGCATCCGCTATCCAGAGCAGAGACATCCCCCAAACCCCAAAGAGATAAATGCGATACCCGCGCGAGCGCAACATCTCCGCGTATTCATGTCCTGCCAACATAATGATAAGTGCAAGCAAAAGCGTCAACACCCAGTCCCCCACAATGATGGCAACGATCACAATGGGGAGCAATACGACTATGCTAATGATTCTTGTCTTCATTCTAAGTGTTGAGGCTCCTGATTACACCGGAGAATAACAACGTCGATCTTCTGAGAAATCTTCCTGCCAAGCCCAGGTTCTGGCCACCCTGAAAAAGTGCCGCCCATAGAAAAACATGGGGATATGTTGTAGTTGTAATTGGGCTGGCTCTTTGGGATTTCGCCGGATGCAAAGGCAACGTTTGCCACGCGCTTCC
>CAZCPK010000199.1:0-7544 GCA_964500755.1 uncultured Anaerolineales bacterium | reverse complement strand
GGGAGCTGGGCTGCAAGGGCCTCACCGTCTACGTCACCGGCTCGCGCGAGGACGTGGTGCTGGAGACGCAGGAGACGCAGTCGGCGAAACAGCCGCAGCCTGCCGCGACACCGCCCCGCGACGACGCCGTCCGTCCGCGCCCCCACACGCTGCCCGGGCGCACCTACCGGCTTGCCACGCCGCTGGGCACGGCCTACACCACCGTCAACATCAACGGGCACGGCGAGCCCTTTGAGGTCTTCCTCAACGTCGGCAAGGTCGGGTCGGACACCGCCGCCGTCGCCGAGGCCATCGGACGGTTGATCTCGCTGGTGCTGCGCGTGCCGTCCCCGCTCTCCGCCACCGACCGGCTGCAGCAGGTGGTGCGTCAGCTCAAGGGCATCGGCGGTGGTCGGCCGCTGGGCTTCGGCCCGGACAGGGTCCGCAGCCTGCCCGACGGCGTGGCGCAAGTGCTCTCGGAACACCTGAACTCGTACGCGCCCTGTGCTGAGATCGAAGCGCCACCGAAGCGCAACGCGCCGTTGACTAATTCGGCGCCGACCGCGGGGAGTGCCATGGTCGATCTCTGCCCGGACTGCGGTCTCGCCACCCTGATTAACGAGGAAGGCTGCCGCCACTGCACTGCCTGCGGGTACAGTGAGTGTTAGTGTAGTGAGATGCCGATATGACGTCTACGACTAGGAGAGAATGAGAATGCAAAACGCGGTTATGCTCAATGGGATGTCGCCCAACGATGAGGCGCTGGCGCAGGTGCAGCGGTACCTGGACTCGCGCCTGAAGGCCACCGGCTGGCAGGTGACATCGTACGTGATGCACCAACGGGCGGTCGCGCCCTGTCGCGGGTGCTTCGGCTGCTGGGTACAGACGCCCGGCCGCTGTCTGAGCCTCGACACGGAGGACATCATTGCCGACTTCGTGCGGAGCGATCTGGCGATTTTTCTCTCGCCGGTGACCTTCGGCGGATACTCGTCCGAGTTGAAAAAGACGCTCGATCATTTCATCCCGGCGATCCTTCCCTTCTTCAAGAAAATTGACGGGGAGCTGCACCACCGGCCGCGCTACCGGCGCTATCCCGATCTGTTGGTGGTGGGGATGCAGGCCGCTGCTAATGCAGAGCGCGCGGACCTCTTCCGGCGGTTGGTGAAGCGCAACGCTATCAACATGTACGCTTCCCGGGTGGCGGTCGACGTGTTGACACGCAAGCAGGACGAGGGGACGCTGCAGGCTACGATTGGAGCTCTGTTACAAACTGTGGAGGTGGTGTGATGCAGACATTATTCCTGTGCGGTAGTCCCTACACGCAGAAGAGCGCGTCGCAGGCGCTGGGCGGATTTCTGCTGGAGCAACTGGCGGAGCACGGGGCGACGACGGCGACGACCCAGTACGTCTATCGCGTGGTCGATTCGGAGGAGAAACTGGCGGCGGTAACCCGTCAGGTGGCCCAAGCCGATCTCGTGGTGCTCGCGGCGCCGCTCTACATTGATTCGGCGCCGGCTCAGGTGATTCGCCTCTTGGAACATCTGGCAGCGCACCTCGACGCGACGCCCCGGGTCGAGCCGCAGCGCTTTGTGGCCATCGTCAACTCCGGTTTCCCCGAGCCGGAACAGAATGACGTCGCGCTGGCCATCTATCGCCAGTTTGCCGTGGAGACCGGCTTCGTTTGGGCCGGCGGCTTCGGCATCGGGGGCGGCATGCTGTTCCGCCAGCAGCCGGTGTCCACCGCGGGCGGACCGGGGCAACGCGTGGGCGAGGCGCTGCAACAGGCCGCCGAGGCGCTCATCCAGGATGACGTTATTCCCGAGTCGGTCGTAGCCCACTGTCGTCAGCCGTTGGTGCCTCCCTGGGCTTATCAGATCATGGGGAACGTGGGCTGGTGGTTCCAGGCCCGGCAGCACGGCCAGTTGGGGCGTCTGCGTCGCCGTGTCTGGACGGAATAAAGGGCATAGGTCGAGTCTTAGAGGCTCTTTGGGATTTCGTCGGATGCAAGGGCAACGTTTGCCCCGCGCTTCCTGTCACAATACAGAAAAGGTCTGGTGAGCCCCACTAGCGTAGCTTACAACACTAAGTAAGTCCGTAAAAGTTTCTTTACTCCAAACGTGTTCACCATTCGCTCCCGTCCCCGTCTCGGGGACGGCTAACCGTGAACGTCTCGGTTCTAAGGAGACTGCCCCCGAGACGAGGGCTCCGAGCAAATGTTAACATATTTTTTCTGACCTACTTAGTTTTAGGGACACGGTTTTTAGAAGCACTCACTCCACTATCCGGCAAAGTCCCAGAGACCCGTCTTAGGTTGCGGTGCGAAACCGTCCTATGCATTCATCCGTTAGGGGTTGACATCGGATGTCTAACTTTTTCGGGATTGTGCTATAGTTAGCTTCCATAATGACCTCACGAGAGACAGGAGGAGAAATGATGCAACGGGAGAATCCCCTTTTGGCGCTGGATCAGCAGATTGCCGGCGATATCCACACCTCATCGCGTGTTCAAGAGCATCTGCGGGTGCTCTGTGACGAGTTCGGTTCCAGATTTGGTGGCACTCGTGGTGAACAGCAAGCCGCCCAGTACTTCAAGGAGATCTTTGAAGCATTGGCTCTAAGCGATGTGCACCTGGAGCCCATTGAGTACACAGGCTGGACGCGCGGCGAGGCGTCTCTGGAGATCGTCGAGCCGGCGGGGCGCGCGCTGCCCTGCATCAGCCTGCCGCTCTCGCCGCCCGGCGAGCTGACGGTGCCGCTGGTCGATCTGGGGGAGGGCGTCCCCGAGGAGTTCGACGCCCGCGCCGACGAGATTCAGGGCAGTATCTTGATGACCACGAGCGAAGTACATCCTGGGGGCACCCGGCGTTGGGTCCACCGTCGCGAAAAGTACGGGCGTGCCATCCTCGCCGGGGCCGCGGGCTTTATCTTCGTCAACCACTATCCCGGCTACGGTCCGGTCACCGGCTCCGTGGGCTATGAAGGACCCGGCGCCATTCCCGCCATCTCTATCAGCTACGAGGATGGGGCCTATCTCCAGCGGCTTCTCAAGCGCGAGGAGGACGTCCAACTGCACCTGCAGACCACAGACGTCTGCGAGTCCACGACGTCGTGGAACGTCGTGGGGGACCTGGCGGGGGCGACGCACCCGGACGAGATCGTGATGCTGGGCTGTCACTACGATGGGCACGACATCGCTCAGGGCGCCGAGGATCCCGTCTCCGGTGCGGTGGCGCTGCTGGAAGCGGCGCGCGTTCTGGCGACGTACGCACCTGATCTGCCGCGCACCGTTCGCTTCGTGCTCTGGGGCATCGAGGAGCTGGGACTCTACGGCTCCAAGGCCTACGTCGAGGCGCACGCCGACGATATGGACGCCGTGCGCTTCTACCTCAACATGGACAGCGCCGGCGCGCAGGGGAACGCCCGCGACGTGATCCTCAACGAATGGCCCGAGCTCGAGCCGCTCTTCGCGCAGTGGCGGGACGAGATGGTCGGCACCTTCGACGTGGGACAGTCGCTGCACACCTTCTCCGACCACTACCCGTTCTTCAAGGTCGGCGTCCCGACCGGCGGGCTGGAGACGGTGCGCTCGAAGAGCGGCGGGCGCGGCTACGGGCACACCCGCTACGACACGCTGGACAAGGTCGACGTCGATTGTGTCCGTGAAGCCGGCATCCGCGCCGCACGCCTGGCGCTGCGCGTTGCCCGGGCGGGGGAGTGGCCCGCGACCCGCCGCACGGCGGAGGACGTCCGGGCGCTGTTGGACAGCCCGGAGTACCAGGAGGAGCAGCGCTATCGTGAGCGCATCGCGGCCTATTACGCGGCGGCGCGCCAGGAATAGCGGACAGCAGCTTGGAATCCGTATGTACAGACCCCCGGCGCTTCCGCCGGGGGTTTTGCCTTCTGATCCGTTTTTTTGCTTGCCGACTGCGAGGGGTGTGGTATAATATCTCGCGTTGAAACGCTGGGGGCTCGTCTAACGGTAGGACAGCGGACTCTGAATCCGTACGTGGGGGTTCGAATCCTCCGCCCCCAGCCACGAGAGAGAACGGGTCGCTCCATTGGATGCGGCCCGTTTTTTACGTCCCAGCTAGCGAGGTTGTCCTTCTTGCTGTGCTTCTCGAATACTCCACCCCACTAGCAACAGCGCCCCCGCCATAAGCGCTACGTCCGCGAAGTTGAAGACCCCGGTCCGCAGCACGCCCTTGCCCAGACGCACGAAGTCCACGACCCGTCCTTCGTGCTGCAGACGATCTATCAGGTTGCCGATGCCTCCACCGGCAAGCAGCGACAGACCGATAACCCCCCAGGGATCCAGTGGGGTGTGGATCAGGTAGCCTATGACGAGCGCGAGGCCCAGACCGGCGAAGACTGTCAGCAGAAGAAAGCGCACGGACCAGGGCCAGTTGGCGCCCAGTCCCAGAAAGGCGCCCGGATTTTCTGTGTAGTGCAGGCGGATGAACCCGTTTAACAGCAGGATGGGCGGATGATTGGATAGCTTCGCGCGGGCGATGCTTTTTGTGAGCTGATCACAGACCACACACAAGAGCATGATCAGAACAGCCAGTCCTACTCTCCACTTTTTCTGCATTTCTTCTCCTATAGTACGGGACACATATCGTCTGTAGGCACGCAGCTGACGGTGACTATGTTCTGATTCATTATATCTGGATCTTCTCTCATAAGAAATTCGTCAGCTCCCCGTTTTGATCTATACTTGGACTACTCCCGCGGCGCTCGCCGGTAGGTCAGAGTGTACCGCAGCTAGGAGTTCATGGTATAGGGTCGCACGGCGACCCTATACGCCGTCGTCTTGAGGGCCGGTCGTGCCGCGTCCATCGGACAAGGCCGTGGCCCTGGAGCCTTGCGGGCCGGAGGATACAGGTTGGCCTCGACACGCTGTACGTCGTCCTTTTCTATGCAGTGCGTCCTGGCTCTCCTCAATCCTGCCCCCGCTCCCGGCCCACGTGGATCGGTCCTCAGGACACCAGACACATCTGGGTCTCTGGGACTTTGCCGGGTAGTGGTGTGCGCAGCCCTAAAACTAGTGCAGCAGGTCACGCTAGTGGGGCTCACCAGACCTTTTCTGCGTTGTGACAGGAAACGCGTGGTGAACGTTGCCTTTGCATCCGGCGAAATCCTGAAGAGCCACACATCTAGGGAGAAAATCCATGGGGATATTGGGCCTGAGCCGCGTCGTCGAAATCTGGGAATATGAACAGGGATTGCTCTACGAGAAAGGTCGGTTTGTCAGGGCGCTGGAGCCGGGTCGCTATCGGCTCTGGGCGTGGCAGCACCGCGAGATCCGCAAGGTGAGTCTCCGCGAGGTCAGTCAGACCATCAATGGACAGGAGGTCATCACCCGCGACAAGGTGCCGGTTCGCGTGACGCTGATCGCGCAGTACGCCGTCACCGATCCGGAGAAGGCGCTGCACGCCGTGGAGAGTTACGTCGAGCGACTCTACCAGGATCTCCAGTTGACCCTGCGCGAGGCGATCAGCACCCGCGACGTTGACGACGTGCTTTCGGAGCGGGATGCGCTGAGCACGCTGCTCTTTGAGGACGTCGCCGAGCGCGCGGCGGCCTACGGCGTGACCGTCTCCCGCGTCGGCGTCAAGGACGTGATCCTGCCGGGTCGCGTGGAGCACGTGTTGTTACAGGAAGTCGAGGCCGACCGCGCCGGACGCGCGGCCCTGGTCGCCGCCCGCCACGAGACCGCAGCGGCGCGGGCCAGGGCCAACACGGCCAAGCTGATGCGGGAGCATCCGACCATCGTGCACTTGCAGGAGCTCGAGGCGCTGGTCAAACTGGCTGCCAAGCAGGGCAACGTTCTGATCATCCCCGGCCTGGGTAATGTGTTCTCAGGCAAGCGCGAGGGATAGCGTGTCCGCCTGGTCCGGCCTGGACCGATGGCTGCGCCGGTGGCGGGGCGCTCTCGCGGAGCCTGCCCCGCCGGTGCCGGTGCGCCTGTTGGCCTATCGGTTGGGCGTCGAGCCCGCCGACCTGATGGCGCTCCGCGCGCGCCCCTGGCCCCGCTGGTTTCACTATCGTCCGCTCCGGCGACGCAAGCGGGACGGCTCGGC
Organism: uncultured Anaerolineales bacterium; assembly: GCA_964500755.1. Lineage (GTDB taxonomy): Bacteria > Chloroflexota > Anaerolineae > B4-G1 > SLSP01 > G713. Next base: position 1,486 of record CAZCPK010000199.1, on the reverse strand, counting down.
CCGCCGACTCTACGCGCCTACGGCTCAATTGAAAGCGCTCCAGCGGGCGCTGCTGCATAATTACCTCACGACCTTTCCCGTGCACCCGGCGGCGACCGGCTTTCGCCAGGGCGCGTCGACGGTGACGAACGCGCGTCGGCACCTCGGACAGCAGGTCGTCGTCACGGCGGACCTCGAGGGGTTCTTCGACGCCACGTCGCGCGCTCGCGTGGCGACGTTCTTCCGCAGCGTTCAGCAGGATGCGGACACCCCCGCCATTCTCACGCGGCTCTGTACCTTTCGCGGGACGCTGCCGCAGGGCGCGCCGACCAGTCCTATCCTCAGTAATCTGGTCAATACGGAGTTGGACGCCGAGTTGTCCCGGCTGGTGCTTGAATCCGGGGGACGGTACACGCGCTATTGTGACGATCTGACCTTCTCCTGGTCTCACGACGGCCCGCCCGCCCACTTTCAGTCCGGCGTGCGCCGGGCGTTGCTCGACCGCGGCTATCGTCTCAATTCCCACAAGGGCTGGCGCGTCCACCGGTTGCGGCGCGGCGAGATTCCGCGCGTCACCGGCATCCTGCTGGGCCGGGACGGACGCCTGCATCCGCCGCCGGAGGTCAAAGAGCAGATGCGCCGTCTGCGCCGTCAGATCCACGACGATCCGCTCGCCGCGGCCCGCCTGCGCGGCTACCAGGGTTTCGTAGACTCGCTGCGCCCGTAGCGCAGGAGGCTTGTGCAGCGCGGGCGGCTCGTCCACGCTACTTCGCTTCCTATGGTAGAATAGGGGACGTCCGTTATTACATAGCCACGTAAAGGAGAGTGCGCATGCGCCGTTTGATGATCACCGGAGGAGCGGGGTTTATCGGTTCCAATTTCGTTCGGTACATGCTGGAAAAATACGCCGATTATTTTATCGTCGTCTATGACAAGCTGACCTACGCCGGGCGCCTGGAAAACCTTGAGGACGTCGCCGAGCGCTTCGCCGACCGTTACGCTTTTGTGCAGGGCGACATCTGCGACGCCGAGACCGTCGAGGCGACGGTGCGGGAGCACGACGTCGATACCATCGTCAACTTCGCCGCTGAAACGCACGTCGACCGCTCGCTGATGGAACCCGGCTCGTTTATCCAGACCGACGTCCACGGCACCTTTGTGCTCCTCGAGGCCGCCAAGACCTTCGAGCTGGAACGCTACCATCAGATCAGCACCGACGAGGTCTACGGGCAGGTGTTGGAGGGCCGCTCCAGGGAGAACGATCGCCTGGAGACCCGCAGTCCCTACTCTGCCAGCAAGGCCGGCGGCGACCTGATGGTGTTGGCCTACCACGAGTCCTGGGGGTTGCCGGTCACCATCACGCGCGGCTCCAACAACATCGGACCGTACCAGTATCCTGAGAAGGTGGTGCCGCTCTTCGCCACCAACGCCATCGACGATCAGCCGCTGCCGGTCTACGGCGACGGGCTGCAGATGCGCGACTATCAGTACGTGCTCGATCACTGCG
>CAZCPK010000198.1:4327-7588 GCA_964500755.1 uncultured Anaerolineales bacterium | reverse complement strand
CAGTGGCGTACGTGGACGAGGCGGTAACCCTCCGCGAGGCGCTGCCCGACGCGGCGCTGGGCATCCACGTACACAACGACGACGGCATGGCCGTGGCTAACACATTGGCGGCCGTGCGTACCGGCGCCGTCCACGTCCAGGGGACCGTCAACGGTTACGGGGAGCGCTGCGGCAACGCCGACCTCTGCGCCGTCATCCCCAACCTGGCGCTCAAAATGGGGCGCCCGGTGGTGACCGACGTGCAGCTGCGCAACTTGACCCACACGGCGACCGCCGTGGCGTCCATCGCCAACCAGCTGGTGCCGCGTCAGGCGCCCTACGTCGGGCCCAGCGCCTTCGCGCACAAGGGCGGGATCCACGTTTCGGCCATGCGTCGCAACCAGCAGAGCTATCAGCACATCGACCCGGCACGCGTCGGCAACCGCCCGCGCGTCCTCGTCTCGGAGCTCTCGGGGCGGAGTAACCTGCGCAGCAAGGCCGAGGAGCTGGGGCTGGACCCGGCGCGGCTCGAGGAGCTGCCGGACGTCCTGCAGACGATCAAGCAGCTGGAGTACGAGGGCTTCACCTTCGAGGGGGCCGAGGCGTCGGTCGAGATGCTGCTCCGGCGGAGCCGGGCCGACTACACGCCGCCCTTCGAGATGCTCGACTTTATGGCGGTGGTGGAGCGCCGGGAAGGACGCGGGCTCTTCGCCGAGGCCAGCGTCAAGGTGGCGGTGGACGAGCAGGTGCAGCACACCGTCGCCGAGGGCAACGGCCCGGTCAACGCGCTGGACGCGGCGCTGCGCAAAGCGCTGACGCCGGTCTATCCCTACCTGGCGGAGTTCGATCTGGCCGACTACAAGGTCCACATTCTCGACGGCGATCAGGGTACGGCGGCGACCACCCGCGTGCTGATCGACATGCAGAACGCCACCCACCGCTGGACCACCGTCGGCGCATCGTCCAACATCATCGAGGCGAGCTGGCTGGCGCTGGCCGACGCGATCGAGTACGGCATCACGTTGGCAGACTAAGGGATTGTGAAAGTATAACGTCAGGCACAGGAGCGGAGGGTTCCGCGGTTGTTCAGCTTACCATATAATGGGGATACGGATTCAACGTTGACTGTGTTTTCAACCGCGGATCTTACAGATTGAGCGTTGGCAACATTGTCCCCTAACAACTACGGAGGTCCCTGTGATGAAGATCAAAATCTTTTCTGTCGGTGGAACCATTGATAAGGTCTACTTCGATCAACTCAGCGCGTATCAGATCGGGGGGCCCAGCATCCGGGATATTTTCAGAAACCTTCCCCTGAATTTTGAGTACGAGGTCGCTGCGATGATTCGAAAAGACAGCCTCGATATGACAGACGACGATAGGCAACTGTTGCGGGAAGCGATCGAACGGGAGGCGTGCGATAAAGTCCTGGTCACACACGGCACCGACACCATGGTCGAGACGGCCAAGTTCCTGGTCGATATCCCGGATAAGGTCATCGTGCTCACCGGCGCATTGGAGCCGGCCCGATTCAAGACGAGCGACGCTGTGTTCAACGTGGGATGCGCGGTCGGCGCGCTCCACTGCCTGCCGCCGGGCGTCTACATTGCGATGAACGGCTGCGTATACGATCCTCACACCATTCGAAAGAACCGCCAGGCCGGGAGATTCGAGGAGGTATCCTGACCGAAGAAACCTGCCGGCGAGAGCAAATTGAGCACCTACGTCTCCAGGGAGACGTACCGTAGAGACAATTTTCCATACAAAGGAGCACTTTATGAAAGCCACAATCGTCACCCTTCCCGGGGACGGCATCGGTCGCGAGGTCGTCGCCGAGGCGGTCAAGGTCTTGGAGGCCGTGGCCGAGCGCTTTGCGTATCCCTTCGAGTTCACGGAAGAGCTGATCGGCGGCGCCGCCATCGACGCGACGGGCGAGCCGCTGCCGACCGCGACGTTGGACGCCTGTCGCGCCGCCGACGCGGTGCTGTTGGGTGCCGTCGGCGGGCCCAAGTGGTCCGATCCCAGCGCCGAGGTCCGCCCGGAGCAGGGGCTGCTGGGCCTGCGCAAGGAGCTGGGCCTCTTCGCCAACCTGCGCCCCGTTACCATCTACCCGCAACTGCGGGCCGCCTCGCCGCTGCGCGAAGAGCGGCTCGCGGGCGTCGATCTGGTCGTGGTGCGCGAGCTGACCGGCGGCATCTACTTCGGTCCGCGCCAGGAGGCCGGCGACGACGCGACGGCTTACGATACCATGCTCTACACCGCCGCCGAGGTGCGCCGCATCGCCCACGTCGCCTTCCGGCTGGCGCAGCGGCGTCACAAGGTCCTCACCTCGGTGGACAAGGCCAACGTGCTGGCGGCGTCGCGGCTCTGGCGGCGCGTCGTCACCGAGGTCGCGGCGGACTACCCGGACGTGCGGTTGGAGCACCTCCTGGTCGACGCGGCGACCATGCACCTGCTGCGCCGCCCCGCCGACTTCGACGTCATGGTCACCGGCAACATGTTCGGCGACATCATCACCGACGAGGCGTCGATGCTGGCCGGCTCGATGGGCATGCTGCCCTCGGCGTCGCTGGCGGAGGGGACCTTCGGTGTTTACGAGCCGATTCACGGCAGCGCGCCCGACATCGCCGGGCAGGGCGTCGCCAATCCGTTGGCCGCCATTCTGAGCGCTGCCATGCTGCTGCGCCACTCGCTGGGACTGACGGACGAGGCCGCCGCCGTCGAGGGGGCCGTCGACAACGTGCTGGCGCAGGGACTGCGCACCGCCGACATCGCCTGGGCCGGTCAGCCGACGGTGGGCACGCGGGAGATGGGCGACGCGGTGGTCAGGCAACTGAGGGGCTGATGCGGAGTTTGCGAGTACGCAACACGTAACCCTCCCGACCCATACAGTCAATTCACACACCAAAGGACGATGTTCTTATGCGAAGTGATCGAGCAACCCAAGGATTCGAACGCGCTCCGCACCGGAGTCTCTTCTACGCCACCGGCCTGACGCGAGAGGAGCTCTCCCGCCCGCTCATTGGCGTGGTCAACGCCTTCAACGAGGTCGTGCCGGGCCACGTGCACCTCGACCGGATCGCTGCGGCGGTCAAGGCCGGCGTGCGGATGGCGGGCGGCACGCCGCTGGAGTTCAACGTCATCGGCGTCTGCGACGGCATTGCCATGGGCCACGCCGGCATGCGTTATTCGCTGCCGAGCCGCGAGTTGATCGCCGATTCCGTCGAGGTGATGGCCCAGGCGCATCCCTTCGATGGGCTGGTCTTCATTCCCAACTGTGAC
>CAZCPK010000198.1:0-4317 GCA_964500755.1 uncultured Anaerolineales bacterium | reverse complement strand
GTGCCGGGGATGCTGATGGCCGCCGGGCGACTTAATCTGCCCGCGATCTTCGTCAGCGGTGGGCCGATGCTGGCGGGGCGGCACGCCGGGGAGGCCGTCGACGTCAAGACGCTGTTCGAGGCGGTGGGCGAGTACAAGGCCGGGCGGCTCGACGATGCCGAACTGGCGGCGCTGGAGCGGGCGGCCTGTCCCGGCTGCGGCTCCTGCGCGGGGCTCTTTACGGCGAACTCCATGAACTGCCTCACCGAGGCGCTGGGCATGGGGCTGCCGGGCAACGGCACCATCCCGGCGGTGAGTGCGGCGCGGACGCGCCTCGCCAAGCGAGCGGGAATGCGGGTCCTGGAGTTGGTCGAGGACGACCGGCGTCCGCGGGAGATCATGACCGAGGCGGCCTTCGAGAACGCCATCGCCGTCGACATGGCGCTGGGCGGCTCGACCAACACCGTGCTACACCTGCCCGCCATCGCCCACGACGCGGGAATCGCGCTGCCGTTGACGCGCTTCGACGTGATCAGCCGCCGCACGCCCTACCTGGTCAAGCTGAGTCCCTCGGGACCGCACCACATGGAGGATCTCGACGCGGCGGGTGGCGTCCCGGCGGTGATGGCGACGCTGCTGCGGGATGACTTGCTGCATGGCGACGTTCCCACGGTGACCGGGGCGACGCTGGGCGAGAGCGTCGCCGCCGTCGAGCGCGCCACCGACGTCATCCGCCCCCTCGACGCGCCCCACGCTGCGCAGGGCGGCATTGCCATCCTGCGGGGCAACCTGGCGCCGGAGGGCTGCGTGGTCAAGGCCGGCGCCGTCCGGGCGGAGATGGCGCGGCACTGCGGACCGGCCCGGGTCTTCGCGTCGGAGGAGGACGCCATGGAGGCCATCCTGGACGGCGCCATCGCGCCGGGCGACGTCGTCGTCATCCGCTACGAGGGGCCGCGCGGTGGACCCGGCATGCGGGAGATGCTGATGCCCACCTCGGCGCTGGCGGGCATGGGTTTGGCGGACAAGGTCGGGTTGCTCACCGACGGGCGCTTCTCCGGCGCGACGCGGGGCGCTGCCATCGGGCACGTCTCCCCGGAGGCCGCCGCCGGGGGCCCCATTGCGCTGGTGCAAGAAGGAGATCGGGTAGCCATCGATATTCCTGCCCGCACGCTTACGCTGGACGTCCCCGAGGACACCCTGGCGCGCCGTCGTGCGACGTGGCAGGCGCCGTCGCCCCGCGTGACGACCGGCTACCTGGCGCGATACGCCGCGCACGTCACGTCGGCGAGTGCGGGGGCGATTGTGACGTGATGCGTGACTAATGCTTTCTGGAAGATATTGATATTTATGGCGACAAGAGAAGGGAACGGTGGAGCGATTATGAGCAAACATGGAGCGTACGTCTGGTACAACGGCGAGCTGGTGCCCTGGGTGGAGGCGAACGTGCACGTCTCGGTACACGCGCTGCACTACGGCTCGAGCGTCTTCGAGGGAGCGCGGGCCTACGATCTGGACGGCAAGCCGGCGATCTTCTGTCTGGAGGCGCACACGAAACGCCTCTTCAACTCGTGCAAGGTCTTCCGCATGGAGATCCCCTATACGCCCGAGGCCATCAACGCGGCGACCGTCGAGACGGTGCGGCGGAGCGGTCTGACCGCCTGCTACATCCGCCCGCTGGTCTTTCGCGGCAGCGGGACCATCGCGCTGGACGGACGTGCAAACCCCGTCGAGACGGTGATCTTCACGTTGGAGATGGGGCGCTACCTGGGCCCCGAGGCGCTGGAGCAGGGCGTGGGTGTCGGCGTCAGCTCCTGGGGGCGGATGGCGCCCAACACCTTCCCGGCGGCGGCGAAGGTTGGCGGACAGTACGTTAACTCGCAGCTGATCGTCATGGAGGCCCACGATCACGGTTACCACGAGGGCATCGCCCTGGACGCCGGCGGTTGCGTCAGTGAGGGCAGCGGCGAGAACCTCTTCGTCGTGCGCGACGGCGTCGTCCACACGCCGCCGCTGGCCTGCTCGGTGCTCGAGGGGATCACCCGTCGCTGTGTCATCACGTTGGCCGAGGAGCAGGGCATCCCGGTGCGGGAGAGCCGCATCCCCCGGGAGCTACTCTACATGGCCGACGAGGTCTTCTTCACCGGCACCGCCGCCGAGGTGACGCCCATCCGCAGCGTCGACGGCATCCCCGTGGGCGCGGGGCGACGCGGCCCCATCACCGAGGCGCTGCAGCAGGCCTTCTTCGGCGTCGTCGACGGCAGCCGCCCGGATGAACATGGCTGGTTGACGATCGTGGAGTAACGCGGTGCGTGAGACATGAAGCGTGAAACGTGAGAAAGAACTCACGTTTCACGCTTTACTTTCAAACTGGGTCTTCGTCCATTTGATTCATAAGCCACAGATAGCCATCCTCGATGCCCGGCGCAACCCTGGTAGCCTGCGGCGCGGGTTGTTCGTCTGCCAGTACCCGGTATTTCGTCCGCGCGTTGCCTGTCCTCGTCTTCGAGACCAGAAAACTATCCGGGAGGGGGTTTTCTGCATCGTCAACGTATTCCCACACCTTGCCGTCCGATCGTTGAATGAGTTCACCGACGTTCCCATCGAATACGACGCTTCCCTGCCGCAGAATGGCTATCTGATAGCACGTCTGCGCAATATCCTCAACGATGTGCGAAGAGAGTATCACGGTTCGCTCGGTCGCAAGGTCAACCAACAGGTTACGAAAGCGCGTGCGCTCCTCGGGATCGAGGCCGGCGGTTGGCTCGTCCACAATCAGCAATGAAGGATCGCCGATCAACGCTTGAGCGATTCCCAGCCGGCGCTTCATACCGCCGGAATACGTCTTGATCTGTTTGTTGGCCGCTGGGCGCAATCCGGTGAGTTCCAGTAGCGTTTCTATCTGATGAGAGCGCTCATCTTGTGCTAGGCCCTTGATCCCGGCAATAAAATCCAGGAAGTTACGCGCGGATAGGGTGTGGTACAGTGCCAGTTCCTGGGGTAGATACCCCAACGACCTGCGAATATGCCACTTCTCGTGACTATCGTCCGTCCGGTACGCTCCGACTTTGACGAGCCCCTTACTGGGTTGGACCAACGTCGCAATTATACGCATCAGCGTGGTCTTGCCCGCCCCATTGGGTCCCAACAGGCCAAACATCCCCGATTTGATTTTGAGGGAGACCTCTTGCAAGGCGACGGTATCCTTCCCGAAGATTTTTGTCACGTTCTCTATCGTAATGTTCATTCGCTCCCTCCCGTGGGTATAGGGCACGCGGGGTCCGGTTCGGGTTCCTCCATCACGTACCCGTGCGTAGCCGTACTTTGCAAAAATTCGCGCGTTGTTAACGGAGAAGTGCCCGGGGCATAGGTCGTCGTCAGGGTTTGAAGCAGTTGCGCCACGCCCTCGGGGCCGATTTCGTCAAAGAGCTGCTGAATTACCAACGCCCACCTTGCGTTTTGATACTTCTCCGGGGCATTCATCGTGGTACCGGTACATTCCGCGTTGAGTACCCACTGTTCATGCGTTCTTTGCACGAACGCCTCGTCCCCTGTAACGTCTTCGGTCAACCGTAGAGCTAAAACGGTACTGAGAGCGGATAAGAGAGGGTCCCGGCTCTCCTTTTCCACTAACCGTCCCTGCGGCGCTTGCAGATTCTCACTTCTCAGGCTGACCGTTTTGCATTCCTGATAGCCAGTTTCATCCGGCGGATCACAGGTTGTGCGAGCGCTGCGGAAGTATCCGGCAGTGCTCACTTCTCGAGGCCAGCCAATCCGATCTATGAGCCACGCGCGGCTCACGTCCAGAGCCAGACTATAGAATGAGGCGTTATCATCAGCAAAATCCTGCGCCCTGCTTGCTTGCAGACCGATGAGCGAACCACTCACCACCATCTCTTGGACGTAGGGGAGCATGACGACCCGGTAGCGCTCCCTCGGCTCAGATTCCACCTTCCGCACAAGCCTCTCAAGGATTTCCCCAGCAGCCTGCGCCTCCGCCAGGCGCGTCCTGCCACTATAGGGCCCCCAGAAGAGGGTAATGTCAGAGCGCTCTGTGACCTGGTAAGGGGCCGATACCAACAGCAGCTGGGGTAGCGCGCCGCTCCAGTGGTACGTGATATGTTCCGCCGTCTCATCGGCGATGCCACCGGAGCTGATCAGAGGTACATCACGAGAAACTTCAACGGTCAGCGTGTCCTGTGATGAGATGTGCGGAGGTGTGGAGAGGGGCCAGATAAGCCAATTGCCATCCCGATGCAGATATATGACGTTATCGTCCAGGTAGGTTCGTACCGGGTTTTGATAGGAGGACGGATAACCCCCCCGGACGGCGTTGACCAG